>JADGQB010000377.1 GCA_017882145.1 Anaerolineales bacterium | reverse complement strand
GCGGCGGCGTAGTCCCAGGCGCTGGCGAAGTGGAAGCCCGGAGCGGGCGGGGATGCTTGCGGCCATTCTGCCTCGGGTACGGCCGAAGCTTCTGTGGCAGAGGTGCCCGAAAAGTGAATTGGGAAGTTGGTGGGCGTCTCATCAAATGTTTGATGGCGCAAGTTGGTTATGCCGGCGCTCTGCAACAGGCTGGGCAGCAGTGCGCCGCCCAGCGGGCCTTCGAGGGCGGCGACAAAGAGCTTGAGGGCAGTGCCGGAGAGGTAGGGCAGTTTGACGGATTTCAGATCGTAAGCGGGGGGAGTGGGCATGGGGGCCTCGGTGGGAATGGGATGGCGGGGGGGGCTTTTTTGGGATTATGGACCGGGAAATACTGGTTTGAGTATAGCATGGAAGCCAGCAACCCGATGACAAAACGGATTAAAACCCCGGTAATCTGTCGGAACAAGAAAGAAAGGCTGTATTTTTGCCCATAATACTGGGTTGGCATTCCTATCGATAATTTCCTGTGGCTTGAATAAACAAGCCTAAGTTTGACTTCTATTATTAATGATTATTGGATCTATTAGATAATATAGCAGCATAACCAAAAAGGAGAATTGATTGAAACTGGGATTTTCATAAGCTATTATTTTACGAGAAGAAGGAGGAGATGTAGAATGTATTAATGCTCGACTTGAAACCAACCTTCGGGCTACATATTCAAGCAAGAATTGAGGCACTGGTTTATTATCCCATTTTCTCCCTGCGCTTGTGGCGGGAGTCACGTTAAGGCTTTCGCAAAACCAGCGACTTTGTGAAAGTCCTGGGTTGCAGATTGATGGTTATTTCAAAATAGGGTATCCTAGGATAGTGATGGATTTGGCCTGCCTCCCGGCGTAGAAATAATTGGATGCACTGCCTGGGGCTCGAATCCTGGGTAGAAACGTTAACGGTAAAGGTGCGCAATGATCCATTCTCCCATTATTAAAATCTTCTCGGGCTTATTTCTGGCGATCGCCGGTTTGATGGTGGGACTATCTCATCCCAACTCAGGAATCGCAGCGGCCCCAAATTCCACTACTGACCTGGCCGTTTATAGCGACGGTCTCACTGCGGGCTGGGAGAATTGGTCGTGGGATACGACCGTCAACCTGGCAGCCGCCTCCCCGGTCCACACCGGCAGCGCGTCTGTGTCGGTGAAGTTCAATCAGCCATGGGCAGGCCTGTATCTGCACAGCGATACCCCAATCGATACCAGCAACTATAGCGGCTTGCGCTTCTGGGTGCATGGCGGAAGCAGTGGCGGGCAGGCAGTCGCGGTTAGCGTGAATGATAATGGGAGCACAGTCGCCATCACCCCCCAGGCCAATACCTGGAACCAAGTTACTATAGCCCTTGCCAACCTGGGAAGCCCGGCATCGATCAGCGATATCTACTGGCAGGATAGTTCGGGCGGACCGCAGCCGGTCTTTTACCTGGACGATATTACTTTTGTTTATTCAAATTTGCCCACCCCGCCGCCGGGCACCGGCCCGGCTTTGAGTGTGGACGCTGCCGCGGGTCGCCACGCCATCAGCCCGTACATTTATGGCATGAATTTTGCCAGCCAGGCCAGCGCCAGCGCTTTGAACCTGCCGGTGGACCGTTGGGGCGGGAATTCCACCTCGCGCTACAACTGGCAAAACGATACCACCAATACCGGCAGCGACTGGTACTTCGAGAACGTCCCGGATGCTGCGGGCGCGGCGGACGCGTTTGTGGACCAGGACCGCCTGACCGGCACAAAAACCCTCATGACCGTGCCGCTGATCGGTTGGGTGGCGAAAAGCCGTCCGAGCGGCCATCCTTACGATTGCGGCTTCAAGATCACTAAATACGGCAACCAGCAAGGCAATGACTCGCAATGGGATCCGAACTGCGGCAACGGCATCCTGACCAATGGCAACCCGGTGATTGGGAACGATCCGCTCGATACAAGCATCGCCATCACCCCGGCGTTCGTGACCGGCTGGATCAACCACCTGACGGGAAAATATGGCAGCGCCGCCAGCGGGGGCGTGATGTTCTACGACCTGGACAACGAGCCCATGCTGTGGAACAGCACCCACCGGGACGTGCACCCGTCCCCGACCACGTATAACGAGCTGCGCGACAAGACCTGGGCGTATGCAGCCGCTATTAAAGCCGCCGACCCGTCTGCCCAGACGCTTGGCCCGGTGCTGTGGGGCTGGTGCGCGTACCTCTACTCAGCCCTGGATGGCTGCAGCCCGGGCACGGATTACAGCTCGCATGGCAATGTCAATTTTGTGCCCTGGTATCTCCAGCAGATGCAGGCGTACGAACAGCAGCATGGGGTGCGCATCCTGGATTATCTCGATTTGCATTATTACCCCCAGGCAAACGGTGTTACTTTGTCCACGGCCGGGAACGCGGCCACGCAAGCCTTGCGCCTGCGATCGACGCGTTCG
Source organism: Anaerolineales bacterium (assembly GCA_017882145.1). Lineage (GTDB taxonomy): Bacteria > Chloroflexota > Anaerolineae > Anaerolineales > Villigracilaceae > UBA877. Next base: position 1,197 of record JADGQB010000377.1, on the reverse strand, counting down.
CTCTGGGATCCCAGCTACGTGGACGAAAGTTGGATCAACCAGGCAGTCGATTTGATTCCGCGTATGAAAAGTTGGGTGGCGAATGCCTACCCTGGCACGAAGCTGGCCATCAGCGAATACAACTGGGGCGGGCTGGAGTCCATCAATGGGGCGCTGGCGCAGGCGGATGTGCTGGGTATCTTTGGCCGGGAGGGGCTGGATCTGGCCACGCTGTGGAGTCCGCCGGCGATCTCCGATCCAGGGATGTTTGCTTTCCGCATATACCGCAACTATGACGGCCAGGGCAGCGCCTTCGGCGAAACCAGCCTGCAGGCTGCCAGTTTGAACCAGGATCAACTGGCGATCTATGCCGCCGGGCGGGCTGGTGACGGCGCATTGACCCTGATGGTGATCAATAAAACCGCCCAGGCGCTGACCAGTGCGCTTTCGCTGGCGCATTTCTCCCCTGGATCCAGCGCCCAGGTGTACCGCTACAGCAGTGCCAACCTGACCGCCATTGTCCATGCGGCTGACCAACCGCTGACCTCCGGTGGATTTAGCGCGACCTTCCCGGCCAATTCGATCACGCTGATTATCATTCCGTCCAGCACAGCCTTCTCCCACTTTATCTACCTGCCGTTAATTATTCAACCCTGAGGCAGGGTAACCCCAGGGCTTCTTTGAAAGAGGTGATTGTTACTGGGCCAAAATTGCCTGGGTGGAATATTAGAACCGTGCCGCCCAGTGACAGTCACCTGAAAACGCGCACCGGCTGGATCAGCGCATGACCAGGGGCAGATAGACATGCAGGAAGTTGAGCACGCACTGGAAGCCGATGCAGGAGGCATAGTGCGAACTGGCGCTGCTGTTGCTGCTGGCGGCCATCTCGCCGATGCTGCCACTCAGCTTATAGTGGGTCGAGGCGGCATCGCCGCCGCTGGAAGCGCCGGTAATGAAGACGATTTTGTCATGCAGGCCAAGATCCATAGGTTTCTAATCCGCAGGTCAATTGTATTATGAGAGTATAGCACGAGTCCAGAAAGCGCCTTTTTTCGGGTTGGGAGGGATCGTTTGAACAAAACAACGAGGGACAATTCGGGGGTGAAGAGAGTAGACAGCAGAGAAAAGAGAATAGTGGGGATTTAATTGCAGGTTTTGAAGGTTTTTGAGGTTTTCGTGAGGGGTTGCCTCACCCCCAACCCCTCTCCAGATGTAAGT
>JADGQB010000376.1 GCA_017882145.1 Anaerolineales bacterium | reverse complement strand
CTTCGCTCTCGACTGATTCAGTCCCGGCGCTGGTACAGACCTATCAATCCTCCAGCCTGCCAGCCGGGATACGTGAATCAGCCGGTGCAGCTCTGGCCTGTCGGGCGTATGTAGGCTCGAGCCGGCCGCAGGCGGACTGGCGTGCATTCACACTGTCGGGCTGGCAGAGCGAGACGGCCCTCAAACCGGTTCAGGCCAGCTTGAAGAAATACACGGCCGAATCGGAAACCTGGCCTGTGACAGTCACATCTCCCCAGGGTACCAAGTTTGACTGTAACGCCAATACCTACGTAAATTAGTTCCTTAAAACAAAATTCCTGGCTCAACACCAGGAATTTTCACAATCGCTAACATCGCTTCGTGTTCCGCCTGTCCCAGTACTTTTGGGTTCCTTTGGGGATCGTGGTAAATTTTTTTCTTTTCCACACTGGTCAGGGTTTTTCCGCCAATTGCACCCGGAGAAAATCCAACATTTGCAATGCGGTCAGGTTGCGCATCTGCATGCCATAATCCAGGCTGTTGGGAATGCTGAAATCGGTGAAATTGGAATAGGAAACAGAGCTGAGATGGTCCGGATCGACCAGGCCATGATTTGACAACGGCTGGACTGCCAGCCAGAAATTCCAAAGCGGTATTTGATAATCCAAGGCCAACCGGGCAATCGTGGCATTAATGGAATCATCGCCTTCGATGTTATCGGCCTTGGTACCCAGGATGGGAACGATGCCCCGGGCAATCGTATCGTCGAGGATGGTACGCATATTGCGCTCGAAGGAGCCCGGGTTGGTGCGGACGTAATAAGCTTCGTTGGTGCCGATATCGATAAAAGCAAAACTGGGATGGTCGAGGCGATACTGGCAGTCCAGCAGGGACTCATTCTTCTGGCACTGCTCTCCAGTCCAAAGCGTGGTCAGCAGGCCGGCACTGTTCAAGCCAGCTTTGGCAGCCAGGCTGGGGCGCTCGAAGGAGCCTTGGTAATAATCTATGGCGGGCTGGAGGTTCGAGTACTTTCCTAAATTATAGTTCTTGTCAAAGCCGACCAGAAAGGCCGGAGCGGCACTGGCACAATCACCGATGCGGGAAAAGATTCGCGGGTTGTTCCCCAAGGCCAGCCCCTGTTGGTAAATTGTGCGCACACGCTCGCTGACCTGATCGGGAATGACCGGTAACTTGCGCCATAAATCCGCGGGTAGCACGCTTGGGGTGGACGGAATCGCTGGCGTGTTTTCGGCGGCGGTCGGGGTTGTGGTGATCAGGCGAGCGGCAGTTGGCGGGATCCGGGTATCGACAGGCGTTGGTGTTGGGCTGACCGGACTGAACCCAACCGATGGAACGAATGTCGGAGATGAGGCCGGAGCGCAGGCCGCCAGCAAAAGCAACAGACAGCCCAGGCCTGCGGCTGTCTTCAGGAAAAACTGGCCCTTCAGTCGTATGGCGGGCGGCATTTAAGCCTTGACCGCCTTTGCAATTGCGGCAATGTGTTCCGGCATGTTGCCGCAGCAGCCGCCGACCACATGCGCACCCAGGCCAACATATTTCACGGCGTATTCAGCCATCTGCGCCGGGGTTACATCAAAGATGGTTACACCCTCCACCAGGTGCGGCAGGCCGGCGTTCGGCTTGGCCCACAGCGGGAAGCCAGGTTCCAGAGCAGCATATTCCTGCTGGATCTTTTCCATGTTCTCCAGGGTTGTCCCGCAGTTGGCGCCAACCATGATTGCGCCCATGTCCTTATAATGTTTGAACATATCGGCCGGCTTGACACCCATCATCGTGCGCACGCCCCGGTCATAACTGAAAGAGACCACAATAGGCAGGTCGGTAACCGAGCGCGCCCCATTGAAAGCCGCGTCGGCCTCGTCGAAGGCAAACATGGTCTCGATCACCAACAGGTCCACGCCGCCCTCCGCCAGGGCTTTTGCCTGCTCGGCAAACGCCGCAGTGGCATCTTCCATGCTGAGCGGGCCATAGGGTTTCATCAACATGCCAGTCGGTCCGATCGAACCTGCCACCAGCACGCCGGTGCGGATCGAGGCGGCCTGGCGGGCCAGTTCGGCGGCACGCGTGTTGACCTCGGGCGCTCGTTCCACGTACTTCGACTCTTTCATGCGCAGACGCGTCCCGCCAAAGGTATCGGTCAGGATGATATCTGAACCGGCCTCCACAAAGGCGCCTTCCAGTTGAAGCACCATTTCGGGCGCATCCAGCACCAGGTCTTCAGGGGGGATGCCGGGCTTGAGGCCCATCTTCTGCAGGCTGGCGCCGGTGGAACCATCTGCAATCAGGATTTCACCGGACTGCAGGCGTTCGAGAAACTTATTCATACCAATTCTCCATGGGAAGAAGTCCGTCAATTATAATGGTGAAAGTCCCCGTATGGGGGAACCGCAGGAGTGCGGATATATGATTTTTCCATCGATGTATTATTTCCTTTACTACGGCGCAATTTCCATCCTCTTCCCTTTCCTGGCGCTTTTTTACCAAAGCCAGGGCTTGAGCGGCGGACAGATTGGCCTGCTGGCGGCCATTTCCCCGATCATTTCCTTTTTCGGCGCGCCGCTCTGGACCGGCGCGGCAGATGCCAGCCGCCGTCACAAGCTGGTGGCGATACTGTCCACCGTTGGCGTAGTGATCGTCACTTTCATATTCCCGTCAATTTCCTCATTCAGCGGCCTGCTTTTGATGATCAGTCTATTCGCGATCTTCGGCGCTCCAACCGGTTCACTGGTCGATGCGGCTGTGCTGACCATGCTGGGCGACCGCAAGGAACGCTACGGACGCATCCGCTTGTGGGGCACGATCGGTTACGGCGTGATAGCGCCCTTTGCAGGAAACCTGATCGGTCGTTTGGGACTCAATTGGGCTTTTTGGGGCTATGCCATCCTGATGCTGGGCGGATTGCTGGTTATTACCCAAATCCCTTTCCGCCAGAGTCATTCCAATGGTTCCTTCCGGGGTGGGTTACGCGTGCTGTTCGCCAACCAATCCTGGATGCTCTTCCTGGTGATGGTCTTCATCGCCGGCATCGGCATGGCGACCATCAACAATTATCTCTTTGTGTATATGCAAAGCCTGGGAGCCAGCAAAACCCTGATGGGTTTTGCACTGACGGTTTCCACCATTTCCGAAATCCCCGCCATGTTCTTCAGCGACCGCCTGCTGCGGCGCTTCGGGGCGCGTGGCATGCTGGTGATTGCCATGACGACCATTGGCCTGCGATTGCTGTTCTACTCCCTGACCACGCAGCCTTGGGTCGTTTTAGTCATCCAGTTGGTGCACGGCCTGACCTTCGCGGCCATTTACACAGCCGGCGTCCACTACGCCGACCAGATCGCTCCACCCGGGATGAAGTCCACCACCCAGGGCATGTTCAGCGGCACGCTGATGGGATTTGGCTCGGCTGCGGGCGGCCTGTTGGGCGGCCTGCTCTTGGATCGATTTTCACCGGGAGGCATGTACGCCTTTTCCGGGACACTTGTGTTGGTGGGCTTGATTGTTTTCCTGATCGTTGAACGCAGGCTGGTAGCCAAAACACAACAGAGCCAGATCAATACCACCAACCCTTAATCAGGCAGGGGGAACATCTCAGGAGTCAATTCGACCAGGGTTACCTGGTTGAGTGTAAAAATCAACAACTGGCGCACCGTCATCCGTTCCAGGGC
>JADGQB010000113.1 GCA_017882145.1 Anaerolineales bacterium | reverse complement strand
ACATCATCGATCGTACCGGCCATCATGAAAGCCTGTTCCGGCAGATCGTCGCATTTCCCGTCCAGGACCTCGCGGAAGCCGCGCACGGTCTCTTTAATAGGCACATATCTGCCAGGCGTGCCGGTAAACACTTCCGCCACGAAGAATGGCTGGGAGAAGAAGCGCTCGATCTTGCGGGCGCGCGAAACGACCTGTTTGTCATCCTCGCTCAATTCGTCAATACCAAGGATGGCGATGATATCCTGCAAGTCCTTGTAGCGCTGGAGGATGCGTTGGCATTCGCGGGCGGTGTTGTAGTGCTCGACTCCGACGATGTTCGGGTCGAGGATGCGGCTGGTGGAAGTCAATGGATCCACGGCTGGATAAATGCCTTTTTCAGCGATGGGACGTTCCAGCGCAATGGTGGCGTCCAGGTGCGTAAATGTGGCTACCGGGGCAGGATCGGAGTAATCGTCGGCTGGTACGTACACAGCCTGCATTGATGTAATCGAGCCATGGCGGGTGGAGGTGATGCGTTCCTGCAGCTCGCCCATCTCGGTGGCCAGTGTGGGTTGGTAACCCACCGCTGAGGGCATTCTACCTAGTAGAGCCGAAACCTCTGACCCGGACATGGTGAAACGGAAGATATTATCGATGAAGAGCAGCACATCCCGGCCCTGGTCGCGGAAGTATTCGGCCATGGAAAGCGCCGTCAGCGCCACACGCAGGCGCACGCCGGGCGGTTCGTTCATCTGGCCGAAAACCATGACAGTGTCCTTCATGACGCCGGATTCGAGCATTTCACGATAGAGCTGCGTGCCTTCACGACTGCGCTCACCCACTCCGGCAAAAACCGAATTGCCCTGATGAACCGTGGCGACCGAACGGATGAGTTCCTGGATAACGATGGTCTTGCCCACGCCGGCTCCGCCGAAGATGCCGGTCTTTCCGCCTTTGGTAAAAGGCGCAATCAAATCAATAACCTTGATACCAGTTTCGAAAATCTCGGTGCGGGTGGACTGTTCGGAAAAGAGCGGCGCCGGACGGTGAATGGGATAGCACTCCCCGGTCGGTACCGGACCCTTCTGGTCGACGGGCAGGCCCAGGACATTGAAAATGCGTCCCAGGGTGGCAGGGCCGACCGGCACCATGATCGGGGCACCAGTGGCTGTGACGGGTAAACCACGCTGCAAGCCATCGGTGGTATCCATAGAGACGCAGCGCACCTGGTCCTTGCCGAGGTGTTTTTCCACTTCCAGGACCAGCGATCCGCCGTTCTCGCGTGGAATTTCGAGGGCTTCAAACACGTTCGGGAGTTCGCCAGAGGGGAACTCCACATCCACCACACTTCCTTGAATTTGGATCACACGGCCGACTGCTTTTGCCATTAACTACCTCCGGAAAAATATCTCTTCAAACTGGAGCCATACGACTGAAGTTGTCATTACATTTTTTTGATACGATAGAAGTCGCTACTGCTTTGTACTCGCTTTATTCCTGTACCATCGATTTGGCCAGGGCTTCCGCGCCGCCGGCGATATCCAGGAGATCACTGGTAATGGTCTGCTGACGGGCCTTGTTGTATTGCAGCTGCAGATGGGATACCAGCTCGATGGCATTTTCGGTGGCATTGCTCATGGCAACCATACGGGCGGCATGCTCCGAAGCCAGCGATTCCAGAATGGCCTGGTAAACCTGCAGCGCGGTGAAGCGCGGTATGATCTCATCCAGGAGTTCCTCTTCCGAGGGCTCATATATGTACGCCGCTGACAAATGCTGGTGGGCGTATTCCTCAACCCGACCGACCTCATCATCAACTTCCAATGGAAGCAACTTCTTGATGACTGGCTCCTGCCTGACCATATTGACAAAGTCCGTATAGACCAGATAAACCTCGTCCACTTCGCCTTTGAGAAATTCATCGACTGCGACGCGGCCAATTGCTGAAACATCCGCAAAGGAGGGAGCGGCCGGCAGGTTGGCAAACTCAGCGATCACTTGTTTGCGACGACGCAGGAGCAGATCGCGGCCCTTGCGCCCGATGGCAACATAGCGAACCGGGATCTCAGAACGGTCGAAACGCTGGGTGACGAAGCGAATAATATTGGTGTTGTATGCACCTGCAAGACCGCGGTCGCCGCTGATCACCAGGACGAGAATATTATTGATCGCGGGTCTGCGCGCCAGGAGCGGATGCAGGACGGCCCGGCCAGGCTGCCTGGCAATATGTGTCAGAACCTGCCAGGCCTTGGTGGCGTAGGCGCGCGTGGCGGTGACTGCCGCGACTGCCTTGCGGACTTTGCTGGCACTGACGGCCTCCAGGGCGCGCGTTACCTGCGAGATGTTCTTGACGCTGCGGATGCGCAGCCGCATTTCACGGGCTGAACTCATTCGTTTCCTCGTTTACACGCTGACACGTTAGCACGTAAGAACGCCAGCTACGACCAGGTGGTTTTGAACGCTTCCAGGGTCTCACGCAGCTTGTGCTCGGTCTCGGGGATGATCTGTTTCCTTTCGGCAATATCCTTGCCGATGCCCGGGTAGGAGGTCATCAAGTAGCGGATCAGGTCACTTTCCCATTTCTGCATGCGTTCCAACGGAACAGTATCGGCATAACCGTTGGTTCCGGCGAAGATGACCATGACCTGGTTCTCCAAAGTCATGGGCTCATACTGGGGCTGCTTGAGGATCTCCTGCATACGCTGGCCACGCGTCAACTGTGCCTGGGTGGATTTATCCAGGTCGGAGCTCATCAGGGCAAAGGCCGCCAGTTCACGGTAGGTGGCCATATCGATGCGGAGTTTGCCAGCAACTTGTTTCATTGCCTTGGTCTGGGCGGCGCCGCCGACACGCGAGACTGAAATACCCACATCGACGGCCGGACGGATGCCGGCGTTAAACAGGTTATTGACCAGGTAGATCTGGCCATCCGTGATGGAGATAACGTTGGTTGGGATGTAAGCCGAAACGTCGCCCAGCAGGGTTTCGATGATCGGCAAAGCCGTCAACGAGCCACCCGAACCGGCCAGTTTGACTGCTTTGCAATCTTCGGGGTTCTTTAATTTCTTGCAGGCTTCGATGGCATCCACTCTGGCCATCGGGCCGGAGAAAATCCTGCCCCCGATGGCATCGGCTGCAACGGCCAGGTTGTTAGTAAAGTCCTTCCTGACAATGACATACTTGTTTGCCAGACGGGAAGCACGTTCCAGCAGGCGCGAGTGCAGGTAGAAAATATCTCCCGGATAAGCTTCACGCCCGGGCGGGCGGCGCAGGAGTAGTGAAACCTGGCGATAAGCCCAGGCATGTTTGGAAAGGTCATCGTAGATCACCAGGGCATCCCGCCCGGACTCCATGAACTCTTCACCGATTGCGCAGCCGGCATAGGGAGCAATGTATTGCAAGGCAGCCGATTCATCCGCGGCGGCAATCACGACAATTGTGTGAGCCATGGCGCCGTGTTGTTCAAGGATGCCAACGGTACGGGCGACAGCGGCTTTTTTCTGACCAATCGCCACGTAAATACAGACCAGATCCTTGCCTTTCTGGTTGATGATGGTATCGATGGCAAGGGCGGTTTTGCCCGTCTGGCGGTCGCCGATGATGAGTTCGCGCTGGCCGCGGCCGATGGGGATCATGGAATCGATGGCCTTGATGCCGGTCTGTACGGGAGTATCCACATCCATACGTTCGACCACACCGGCGGCAATTCGCTCGATCGGACGATAATCGGTGAACTTGATCGTGCCTTTGCCATCCACCGGTTCGCCCAGGGCATTGACCACGCGGCCGATCAGGCCATCCCCGACTGGGACGGAGGCAATCCGGCCGGTGGCGCGTACGGCCATGCCTTCGGCAATCTCGGAGTACTCGCCCATGATGATGATGCCGACGGTGTCTTTTTCCAGGTTAAAGGCAATGCCCATCACGCCGTTGGCGAACTGCACCAGTTCCTGGGATTTGACATTGGCCAGTCCGGTGGCGCGCGCAATGCCGTCACCCGCTTCCAGCACCGTGCCGATATCGGCGATCTCGACCTTCGCCTCGAAGGATTCGATCTTCTTCTGCAGATCGTTCGTAATCTGTTTAATTAGATCAGCCATTTATGCTCCACAAGAGGTTAAAAAAATCTGGATAGTTCCCGAATTCGTAGAGAGAAATTCACCACATATAAAAATGGATGAACATTGATTTTGGATAAATGGCCTGATAAAAAGCACTCAAATCCATTTTATCTGCCTGCGCCAGCCTGTCCTGCCTGCACCAGTACAGCAGGTACAGGTGGACGGACAGTCAAGGGTACCGCAGGCACAGGTGAGTTCATCTGTGGATTTTTTTCTAAAGAGATAATCTCTAAGCTGTTAGTTCATCCACCTGCTTCTTATCCAGGCGGACTATCAATTCCACCAGGATCTTCAATGCGCCATCGTAATCCTGACGGTGGATGATTGAGCTATGCGAATGGATATGGCGCGCCGGGACAGCCAGCACCAGAGTGGGAACGCCGGTTTTGTAAAGATGGATGGATGAGCCATCAGTGGTCCCGCCCTCAATGGAAGACAACTGCACATTTACGCCGATTTCCTTGCCAATCTGCAAGACCAGGTCGCGCAGTTTCAGGTTTGGGATCATGCGGGCATCGAAAATGACAATCGAGGGTCCGGCCCCTAACTGGATGGAAGACTCTTCAGGTTTGATGCCGGGCACATCCCCGGCAATGTCGGATTCGAGGATGATCGCCACGTCCGGTTTAACTGCGGCTACGCTGGTGGTGGCGCCGCGCAAGCCGACTTCCTCCATCACGGTAGCCGTGGCATAAAGGCAATTTGGATGCGGGCGATCCTGCAACTGCTGCAAGGCCGAAACCATCAATGCCACGCCGACCCGGTCGTCGAAGGCCTTGGAAAGATAGGTTTTGCCATTTGCCATGATCTGGAAATCCCCGCTTGGAACGATCGGATCGCCCAACTCCACACCGGCTTCCTTGACTTCGGTATCGCTGGATGCGCCAATGTCGATGTACATATCTTTGCGCAGTACAACCTTCTGGCGTTCTTCGGCGCTAAGCATATGTGGAGGTTTGGCTCCGATGACACCGATCACGTCGCCTTTGTTGGTCTTGATCAGCACACGCTGGCCCAGCAGCACCTGGTCGAACCAGCCGCCCAGGGGAATGAAGCGGATGAAGCCTTCCTTGGTGATGTGTCTCACCATGAAACCAACCTCGTCCATGTGACCAGCCAGCATTACACGGGGTAATTCGGAGGCGCCTTTTTTCTCGCAGATGACGCTGCCAATCTTATCCTGCGAAAGCTGCCCATACGGAGCCAGGTATTTACGCACGACTGCCCGGATGGGGGTTTCGTATCCGGGCACGCCGTGGGTTTCGGTCAATTCTTTGAGAAGTTGTTCGGTTGAGTCCATGTAATCTATTTCTCCAAGCCATTCAATAAAATCGGTTTCCCAAGTTTAACTATAAAATACGTGGATATGGGGATGCAGGCAGACTCATACACGCCCACATCCCCTGGTTTACACCCTTTCCGGGGTGATTTTATACGATAATTATTTTTATCACACAAAATAACAGAATTCCAAGTAATAATACCTGAAAGGAATTATCTTGTCCAGTTGGTGAATCGACTGTTGCGTTTATATAGTAATTTCCCCTTCCACCAAAGTTAAAATGTCCCTCTGACAATGACCTACTCTCCCGTCATCTATTCTTACGATCCCTATCAGCTTGACCGAGACCACACACTCGAACTTAAGTTGTTGCGAGTATTGGATGGCGTTTCAGGAAAGAAACAATCCTCTCGCGATACGAAGATTATTTCGCATAAGCTTTGTAGGGAGGGTATGCAGCACACAGGCGCGATTGAATGAGTTTTGTGCTATCATAATCTTGGAGTTCTTGTGATTTCGTTAGCGCAGTTGAGCCAGGAGTTTAGGCGGTCTTTATCCTACTAATTCCTTTCGTCTGACAATTAATGTCATTGCAGGTACAGTCCTGGCTGCCTTCCTGGAGATTTATATCGGCTTGAATATAAAATCATCAAATGATGGATCGATCGATTAACCTGCCTCTCTTTAGATATCATCCTGACCCGCTCTTCACCGGCTCGATCATCCAAAGCAATGCGAAATGCAGCGCTTGCGGACAAATGCGGGGCTATATTTATACTTCCACCGTTTATAGCAGCTATGATCTGGAAGATGAAATCTGTCCATGGTGCATTGCGGATGGGAGCGCAGCCAGGAAATTCGAGGCAACATTCTGCGATGACCTGCCACTGATCGATGCCGGCATCGATGCTGCAATCATCCAGGAAGTAACCACCCGCACTCCCGGCTATGACAGTTGGCAGCAGGATGCCTGGCTGACGCACTGCAATGACGCCTGCGCATTTCTAGGGGATGCGTCCAAAGAGGATGTACTGTCAATTGCCAAGGATGGATTGCAGGTTGCAAGCGGCGAATGGATCGATCAAGAAACGATGAGGGGCATTGCGCAAAATTACCGGGCGAAAGGAAGTCCGGCATTCTACAAATTCAAGTGCCTGCACTGCGGGAAGATCCTGTATGGTGTGGATTTTGATTAAAGCGGATGATGGAAAATCCGAAGTCTGGACTCATAGGGATGCTTCGCGAAGACTTCGGAGAGCGGGGAAAAGATCAAATTTTTATATCGATCGCTAATACAAACCCGATTTTTCTTCCTTGACAAATCTGCATGAAATGGATATAGTTCAGGCCGCTTAACTAATAAAGGATGTTAATTATGTTGCCAACTATAGTATTTACTGATGTGATCCGTGAATGGTCTGAAGTCTTTATGCAACGCTCCATGCATGACTTCAGGAAATTTATGGAGGAGACGGGCCTGTCGTTCTCGCAAATCAATATCCTGATGCGCCTCTTGCATCGAGGCAATACTGGCGTCTCCGAAGTTGGCAGCCAACTGGGCGTGACCAACGCGGCTGCCAGCCAGGCTGTAGACCGCCTAGTGCAGCTGGGCCTGATCGAGCGGACGGAGGATCCTGAAGACCGGCGCGCCAAAAAGCTGGCATTGACACCCAAAGGCCGTACTCTGATCGAAAAGGGGATCGAAGTCCGCAGCCGCTGGGTGGAGGGTATCACGGATGCCCTGACGCCCGAACAGCAAGGCATGATCATCTCGGCATTGACCCTGCTGACCACGGCGGCGCGGGCGACCAGGGAATAAACCCTTTTCCACGTTAGTCCCCCACCTCTCCATATTACCTTCACATCCAGTTCACAAGTTGTAGATACACTATGTTTTTATCCGAAAATTCAGGAGAAGTTCGCATTTTGAGTGTGTGCGGCTTCGCCGCACACACTCAAAATGCAGTCCCTCAATATTTTTCGGATAGGTTCAAAGCTTGCATTTTATTTTATGAGGAGTACCTGAGACCATGCTACGATTGGCAAAATATCTAAAACCATATCTGCTCTTGATCCTGATCGCGGTGGCCCTGCTGTTCGTGCAGGCGAACGCCGACCTGGCGCTGCCGGATTACATGTCGAATATCGTTAACTACGGTATCCAGCAGGGTGGTGTAGTGTCTGCCGTCCCGATTGCCATCCGCCAGAGCGAAATGAACCGGCTGGTAGCCTTTATGAGCGCAGATAACCAGACGGCCGTCCTGGCCGATTACACACTGGTGGAAAAGAACTCGGCCGATTACTCCGCCAATGTAAAACTTTATCCGGTATTGGCGAACGAGCCGATCTATGTGCTCAAAAATATCAACAAGGCTGAGACCACCAAACTGGACCCGATCATTGGCAAAGCTCTACTGGTGGTCTCGGGTATCGAACAGGCCCTGGCCGACCCTGCCAAGGCGCAAGCTCTGGGCCAGAGTCTCGGTTTCGACCTGTCCAAGATACCGCCGGGCGTGGATGTTTTTGCCATGCTGCAGAAACTCCCTCCGGAGACCCTGGCCAAAATGACCGCCTCGATCGATACGAAATTCGCTACCTTGGGCACCAGCATGATCGTCCAGATGGCGGCTGGAGCGGTCAAGACAGAATATGCTGCCCTGGGGATGAATACCAAAAACCTGCAGAGCAGCTATATCTGGCGCATCGGCATGCTGATGATGCTGCTGACTTTGCTCTCGGGCGCCTGTACAATCGCAGTCGGCTACCTGGCCTCGCGGGCGGCAGCCGGGCTGGCGCGTGACCTGCGCCGGAATGTATTCGAGCGCGTGGAGAATTTCTCCAGCGCCGAGTTCGACAAGTTCTCCACGGCCTCACTGATCACGCGCTCCACCAACGACATCACCCAGATCCAGATGGTGGTCATCATGATGATGCGCATGGTCATCTATGCCCCCATTATCGGGATTGGCGGTGTGATCCGGGCAATTGGCAAAAGCGCCAACATGTGGTGGATCATCGCGCTGGCAGTGGTTGTGCTGCTCGGCCTGATCCTGACAGTCTTCTCGATCGCCCTGCCCAAATTTAAAGCCATCCAGAAACTGATCGACCGGCTCAACCTGGTCACACGCGAGAACCTCTCGGGCATGATGGTCATCCGGGCTTTCAACATGCAATCCTTCGAGGAACAGCGTTTCGATAAAGCCAACAAAGACCTCTCCGGCACCCTCTTGTTTATCAACCGGGTAATGGTGGTAATGATGCCGGTCATGATGATGGTCATGAATATCGTCATGCTGGCAATCATCTGGGTTGGGTCGCAGCAGGTGGCCAACTCCACCATCCAGGTGGGCGACATGATGGCGTTCATGCAATACGCCATGCAAATCTTATTCTCCTTCCTGATGCTCTCGATGATGTTCATCATCCTGCCGCGCGCTTCCGTATCGGGCGACCGCATTGCGGAAGTGTTGGATACAGAGCCTCAAATAAATGACCCCAAAGAGCCCCGGCAATTCCCGGCGCCTTTCCAGGGCAACATCGAGTTCCGCAACGTGAATTTCCGCTACCCGGGCGCCGAGGAGGATGTGCTGCACGACGTCAGCTTTACGGCCAAACCAGGCCAGACGACTGCCTTCATCGGCACCACCGGCTCGGGAAAGTCCACCATCGTCAGCCTGATCCCGCGCTTCTATGAGGCGAGCGAAGGGGCGGTAATGGTGGATGGGATTGACATCCGGGAAGTGTCACAGCATGACCTGCACGACCGGATCGGCTTTGTGCCCCAAAAAAGCAACCTGTTCTCGGGCACAATCGAGAGCAACCTGCGCTATGCGGATGAGAATGCCAGCGAAGGCGATTTGAAATTGGCCGCAGACATCGCCCAGGCCAGCGAGTTTATCGACACCCGTCCGGAAGGATTGCAGGCGGAAGTTGCACAGGGGGGCATGAACGTCTCGGGTGGACAGAAACAACGCCTTGCCATTGCACGCGCCCTGGTCAAGAAAGCCCCCATATACATCTTCGATGACAGCTTCTCCGCCCTGGATTACAAGACCGATGCGGCGCTGCGCAGGGCGCTCAAAGAGCACACCAGCGCCAGCACCCTGCTGATCGTCACCCAACGGATTGCAACGGTCAAGAATGCCGAACAAATCATCGTACTCGATGAAGGCCGCATCGTCGGAAAAGGTACCCATCACGAACTTATGAAGGACTGCGTAGTTTATCGAGGCATCGCCTTGTCGCAGTTGAGCAAGGAGGAATTGGCATGATGCACAACACAAGCACACCCGCACCCACCCAGCGCGGTGGCATGATGGGTGGACGTGGACGCGGCCCAATGGGTGGCGGGCCGATGGCTATGATCAAAGGCGAAAAGCCGCGCGATTTTAAGGGTACCTTGAACAAGCTGGTGAAATATCTCGGCCAGTATCGCGGCCTGATCCTGCTGGTCTGGCTTTTCGCTATCGCATCCACAGTGGCATCCATTATTGGCCCGAAGATCCTGGGCAACGCCACCACCAAGCTGTTCGAAGGAGTAATGGCCAAGATTGCCGGCACAGGTACGATTGATTTTACCTATATCGGCCATATTATCGTTACGGTACTGCTGTTGTACGTGGCTTCGGCCATGCTGGCTTACATTCAAGGCTGGATCATGTCCAGCGTGGCGATCAATATCACTTACCGCTTCCGCAAGGATATCTCCGAGAAGATCAACCGCATGCCTTTCAAGTACTTCGATGGCACGAGCCACGGCGAAGTGCTCTCACGCATCACCAACGATGTGGACACCGTCAGCCAGACCCTCAACCAGAGCCTTACGCAGATCATCACTTCGGTGACGACGGTGCTGGGCGTGCTGGTGATGATGTTGACCATCAGTTGGGAGATGACGCTGGTGGCGATTGCGATGCTGCCACTGTCGTTTGGCGTGATCACCTTGATCGTCAGCAAGTCGCAGGTCTTCTTCAAGCGACAGCAGGATTATTTGGGCCACATCAACGGCCATGTGGAAGAAATGTACGGCAGCCATATGGTAGTGAAAGCCTTCAACGGCGAAGCTAAGAGCATCGAGCAATTCGACCAGGTCAACAGCGTCCTGTATGACTCGGCCTGGAAAAGCCAATTCCTGACCGGGCTGATGTTCCCGATCATGAACTTCGTCGGCAACCTGGGCTACGTAGCCATTTGTATCCTGGGCGGTTACCTGGTCATCAAAGGCGATATTGCCATCGGCGACATCCAGGCGTTCATCCAGTACGTGCGCTCCTTCACCCAACCGATCACGCAGATTGCCAATATTTCCAACATCCTGCAGCAAACCATGGCTGCCGCCGAGCGCGTTTTTGAATTCCTGGCGGAAGCCGAAGAACAACCCGATCCGATCATCCCAACGGCGACGAACCATATCCTGGGCCGCGTGGACTTCAAGAACGTTCACTTCGGCTATAACGGTAAAACGATCATCAACGACTTCTCCTTTTACGCCGAACCCGGGCAGAAGATCGCCATCGTCGGCCCAACCGGTGCCGGCAAGACCACCATGGTCAAGTTGCTGATGCGCTTCTACGATGTCAACGGCGGCGCCATCCTGCTGGATGGTTGTAACGTCAAGGAGTTCAAGCGTAACGACTTGCGCTGCATGTTCGGCATGGTGCTGCAGGACACCTGGCTCTTCAACGGCACCATTATGGATAACATCCGCTATGGTCGCGCAGGTGCAAGCGACAAGGAAGTCTTTGCAGCCGCCAAGGCCGCCCACGCGGACCACTTCATTCGCGCCTTGCCGAAGGGCTATGATTTCGTACTCAACGAGGAAACCACCAATATCTCCCAGGGCCAGATGCAGCTGCTGACGATCGCCCGGGCGATCCTGCTGGACCCAACCCTGCTGATCCTGGATGAGGCCACCAGCTCGGTGGATACCCATACCGAGGTGCTGATCCAGAAGGCCATGCTCGATTTGATGAAGGACCGCACCAGTTT
>JADGQB010000375.1 GCA_017882145.1 Anaerolineales bacterium | reverse complement strand
GCGAACTGGCCCAGACGCAAAACACAGCCGATATCCGCGAAATCGTCGACAACCTGGGCAACCAGGAGCCCAACATACAGAGTGACTGTCTCAAAGTGCTGTATGAACTCGGTTACCTGGCACCCGGGTTGATCTCTGAGTATGTGGAAGAATTCCTCAAACTCCTCAGGCACCGCAATAACCGCATGGTGTGGGGTGGGATGATCGCCCTTTCCACGATTGCCGGCCTGCAGGCCGATAAAATCTTCCCGCATGTCGATGAGATCATAAAGACGATGGAGGCCGGCTCCGTCATCACGAACGATGCCGGGATAAAGGCTTTGATCGAGGTTGCCAGACGAAAAGACGAATACCGCCTGCGGATCATGCCCTACCTGCTCGAGCGCCTCGCCAACTCGCGCGCGGTGGATGTGCCGCGCTACGCTGAAAATATGCTGGTCGCCATCGGTACTGACGATCAAGCGGAATTCATCAAAATCCTCGATAAATGGATCAAGGCATCCAGCGGAGCGCGCCTGGCCCGGCTTAAGAAAGTGTTCAAGCAGGCGGGGGAAATGGCAAAAAACCGATGATTGCTCTGTATGCCGGTCTTCTCATCCTGCTCTTCGCCCTGGTCCTGTTCTTCATTTCAGGACGCCAGCGTCGGCGCGCCGGGCTTCCTGGCGGGCGGGTCATCTATGCCGACACACGCGCCTGGGACAAGTTGGAAAAGCCGCTCTTCGATAGGGATCTCGGCCTGACCGGGAAACCGGATTACCTGGTTGAACAGAATGGCAAAATCCTTCCGGTTGAGGTCAAGACCGGGCGCACACCGGAAGCACCCTACGACTCGCATATTTTCCAGGTGGCAGCTTATTGTATGCTCGTCCAAAAAACATACGGGAAACGTCCGCCGTATGGGATCATCCATTACCCCGACCGCGATTTCGCTGTTGATTACACAGCGGATTTGGAGAATGCATTACTGGACTTGCTGGCTGAAATGCGGAAGGATGAGCGGCGCAGCGAAGTCCAGCGCTCGCATGAAGACCCCCAGCGCTGCCGGCGCTGCGGGTTCCGCGAAGTTTGTAACCAGAGATTGGGGTGATTGTAGCGGCACAGCCTGACGGGTTGTCCCTACGGTATAATATTGAAATGCTTGAGCCCGTACGTATTCCTTGCCGTGTCATCGTCGCCGCGCATCCCAGCATCCCGGATGCGGTAACTGAAGCGGCCGCGGTAAGTGCATTTTTCCAGGCACGCGGCCTGGAATCCACCCACGGTACGTTGAACGATATTACCTTACGGAAACGTCTCAAAGATGGAGAGTTCGATTTATTGGTGGCAATCGGTGGGGATGGGACCATGCTGCGGGTCAGCCATCTATGCGCCCCAAGTAATGTGCCCATCCTGGGTATTAATATGGGCCGATTGGGCTTTCTCATGCAGTTTGGACGCGAGCAGTGGCACACCGCCCTGGAGCAATTACTTAAAGGTGAATACTGGATCGAAAACCGTATGATGATCCGCGCCGAGCTTAGGCGGGCGGACAAATCGCTGGGGAACTGGCATGCGCTCAACGAGGTTGTCGTGTGCCGAACCGCGGCAGTCCGGCCCGTGCGCGTCTCCGCCAGTGTGGACGGAATGCAACTGACCAATTACGTAGCCGATGGCCTGATCGCTGCCACCCCGACCGGATCCACTGCTTACGCCCTGGCAGCCGGAGGACCGATCCTGCCTCCGGAACTGCGCAACATCCTGCTGGTACCGATCGCTCCGCACCTATCCGTGGACCGGGCAGTTGTGCTCTCTGAAGGCACCTCCGTCAGCATCACGCTACGCGGCGGGGATGCCGTCCTGAGTGTGGATGGGCAAAAACCGGTCGGCCTGGCGGAAGGGGACCTGGTCGACGTACGCGCCGGGGACTATGCCGCCCAGTTTATACGCTTCGGAGATCGTGAATACTTTTACCGCAACCTGACCGCTCACATGAACCAACCTTCCGCAGGATTTCCAAGATGATCGAACCAACCACTCCCATGTATTGCGCCAACCATCCGACCGTGGAGACCAGCCTGCGCTGCAACAAATGCGGGAAACCCATCTGTGCCAAATGCGCCATCCGCATGCCCACCGGTTATCGCTGCAAGGAGTGTGTGCGCGGCCAACTTAGAATTTTTGACACAGCCGTATGGTACGACTACCTGCTTGGGTTCCTGATTGCAGGCGTTCTGGGATTCCTCGCAAGCTTGTTGGCAAGCCTGATCAGCCGGGTTGGTTTCATTGGCTGGTTCCTGATCATAATCGGGGCGCCCACTGCCGGAATAATCATCGCCGAAGGAGTCCGCCTGGTAATACGCAAACATCGCTCACGGGCGCTTTTCATCACCATCGCCTCAGCAGTGATCGTGGGTGCACTTCCGGTTATTCTTACCCAATTGATTACTTTGAACCTTTTCAGTCTCATCTTTCAGGGTATTTACTTGTTCATCGCCACCCCGGTCGTTTATACGCGCCTCTCGGGCATTCAACTAAACAGATGATCACCTTGAAGTAACGACTTAAGTCGTTACTACGTTTTGTTGCTTCATTTGGAAGAATATGCTCACCGAATTGCACATCCAGAACTTCGCCATTATTGACCGCCTCGATCTGGAATTCGGACCCGGGTTGATCATCTTGACCGGCGAGACCGGCGCGGGCAAATCCATTATCATGGACGCCGTGGACATGCTGCTGGGTGGACGAGCCGACAGCACCTCCATCCGTTCAGAGGCCGACCTGGCACATGTCGAGGGGACCTTCAAACTGTCCGGCCCGGAACGCCCGGCGGCGCACGCCATCCTCAAGCGGGAAGAACTCCTCGATGACCCTAACTACGTCACCCTGACGCGCGAGGTGCGCCGCGAAGGACGCAGTGTGGCGCGCCTGAATGGCCGCAGCGTGGGTCTGGCCCTGCTGAAGGAATTGGGCGAAATCCTGGTGGATATCCACGGTCAGTCCGAACATCTCTCGCTGCTTAACGTGCATTCCCACCTCGGACTGCTCGACCGCTACGCCGCTGTCGAATCCGTCCTGGCTGCCTATCACAAAGCCCATCAGAACCTGCTTGGTTTGCGCCGTGAATTGAACGACCTGCGGGAGGCGCAGCGGGACGCCGAACGCCGCTCCGAAATGTTGACCTTCCAGGCAGATGAGATCGAAGCTGCCAGGCTGCGTCGCGGCGAGGATGAAGAACTCAAGCAGGAACGTGACCGCCTCGCCAACGCCGAAGCGCTGGCCACATTGACCCAATCCGCCCTGACAGTGCTGGATGAAGGCACGCCCGAATCCCCGGCCGCCAGCGACCTGGTTGGGCAGGCAGTTCAATCCCTGGCAAAACTGGGCCAGATCGACGCGGCCCACCATAACCTGGCAGAACAATCGGTCGCGATTGAAGAGACTCTGGCCGACCTATCCCACAGTCTGCGGGATTACCTGGAAGCCATCGAATACAACCCCAAGCGGCTGGAGGAGGTGGAGGAACGCCTCGACCTGGTGCGCCGCCTGGAGCGCAAGTACGGCGGAAGCATCGAATCGGTCATTGCCTTTGCCGCCGATGCCCGGAAACAATTGGATACCATCAGCAGTGCTTCAACCCGCATCGCAGAACTCGAAACCTCAGAAGCAGAGGCCCTGGCGAAACTCGCCGGACAGGGTCTTTCCCTTTC
>JADGQB010000374.1 GCA_017882145.1 Anaerolineales bacterium | reverse complement strand
AGTTGACACCGGTGCGTAAGCGCAATCCGAAAGTCTCGCGCAAATTGGCGAGTGCCATCGAGAAGGCCATGGCGATCCGCCCCGAAGAGCGCTTCCAAACGGCGGAGGAATTCAAACTGGCTTTAGCCACCTCCAACATCAAGACGCAGCGCCTGGAGGGCGAGATCATCGTCCAACCTGCTCCTCAGGTCACCGAAAGCGGCGAAAACGGGAGACTTGCCCAGGAAGTGCCTCCTGAAGAAAATCCGCCTCCACCACCGCCTCCGGCTTCAAAGCCCCGAAATTCAAAGCCCCGGAAGAGAAAAAATCGGGGCGCCGGTCTTTGGATATTCTTTTCCTTCTTCCTGCTGATAATTTTGGCTGGCGTACTTTTAGTCATTTTCTACTCGTCACGGATCCCCGCAGGATTCCTGGCTTTCTTGGCCAATCCCGCCTCCCGCCCGGCTTTGACTTCAGTTTCTGCGGTGGATCCAACCACAACTCTGCCTGTGCAGAATAAGACCGCAGTTCCGACATTGGCAAATAGGTCGACCCCGGCTCGGGTGAATACACCGACACCGACCAAAACATTGGCGCCGACATTTCTGCCATCCCTTACACCCACATCCACCCAAATATTGGCACCTACCTCGACCCCACTCGGAGGCGGATACAGTCAGATAGCTTTCGCATCCACCCGGACCGGCACGCCCCAAGTATTTATCATGAATTCGGATGGCAGTGATCTGCGACAGATAACGAATATGGTCAATGGCGCCTGCCAACCCGATTGGTCTCCGAACGGGTTACGCATTGTCTTCATCTCGCCCTGTCCGTCACGCCAGAACGATCATCCTGGTGCACAATTGTATGTGATCAATTTTGATGGCAGCGGTCTTGTTGAATTACCAAAGATGGATGGGGGTGGTTTTGACCCAGCCTGGTCGCCAGATGGTTCGCGGATTGCTTTTGCATCCTTGCAGAATGCAAACTCTCAAATTTACGTAATGAACCTGAACGATTATTTAGTTACTCAACTTACATCGGTCTCCAGCGATGTTATCATGCCGGATTGGTCAAGACAGCCGGCCTGGTCGCCGGATGGGAAACAGATTGTTTACACTGGTCACAGCCTCCTGACCAACGCTTTGCAAATTTGGGTCATGAGCGACCTGGGTCAAGACCAGACCTTCCTGATACACAGAGGCGCAATCAATTGGGATTTCCTGCCAAGTTGGTTGCCAGATGGCAAAACGATCATTTTCAATGAGACAAGTGGCCCTCAAGCGCTCGGCTGGTTGATGGTCTTTGATTACGAGCATCGACAAACCAGCGAGCCAGTCCTTTTACGGCCTGGCTCGTATGCCAACCATGGCAGCTACTCTGCCGATGGCCTCTGGGTGGTATATGAAAGTCTCGATACCACTCGAGCAGACAGCGCCAATTACCACATTTACATTGTGAAGAATAAGAATGGAAACGCCCCCATCAGCCTGTCCGGAAACCCTAAAGCCTCGGACTTCGATCCGGACTGGCGTCCATACGCTCCCTGAACCCCGCTGATCAATGAGAGTTTGCAAAAACGTCCCCGAACAACTGGGGACGTTTTTATCTCAAAACCTATCCGGAAACTCAGGGGAAGGTTTTTTAATTTTTTGGAAAGGTACTTATTGAGTCGGGCTGCTCTCTGGTGTGGGTGTGTTCGTTGGAGTTGGAATTTCCGTAGGAGTATCCGTCGGCAACGGCAATGGAGTATCTGTGGGGGTTGGTGTGGGAGTCGAAGTAGGTGTTAATGTTGGCGTCAAAGTTGGCGTTGGGGTAGGTGTCGGCACGTTTAAGTTCAGGTTGATATTTCTGTCCGCGTATCCGCCTCCATCGGCTTCCATATAAAGGCGTAAATAAACCCGGCCATTCGGCACATCGTTCAGATTCCAGGTATAAACCAAAGCAGGCGTGGGGACTTGCGCTTTCTGATTGTCTAGCAGAGGTTTCCAATTTCCGGAACCCTGGATCGTACTCCATTCCAACCGCCATGATTGAAATCCGCCCGTAGCACTCGCCTCAATGTTGAAATCCAGGGAAGGTTGCGTGATGATCTGGCCTGATTGCAGGCCGACAAACTGTAGATTCGGGCGCGGGTCACTTGCTTTGCAGCTCCGGTCGGGAACGAAGTAAATCTTGTCAAAACCCATATCGCGCGCCCACTGTTGGCCGCTTTCATCTTGAAGGATCCATTTGCGTGCAGATGGATCGGTTACATTAATTTCCATGCGACTATCTATGTAATTGCTGCTGCATTCCGTTGAAGACAGCAGACCCGTCCACGTATCGAACTCCACTTGGCGCCATAGATCATGATCCGCAGGCAGCGGCGGCTGGTCGGCAGCGAAAAACTCCTGGCGCTGGCTGGGGCACCATTGAGAGGGTTGGGTACCTGAGATGGCGCAGATCGTGTGCTGCTCGATCCCGCTGGGAATTGCGAAAGGTGTTGGATTGCCACCCGTCAAATAGTTAATGGCATAGGTCATAAATTCCGCCCAAATGGGCCCGGCGCCAGTCACACCGGTGGTGTTGAGCATAGGGGTATAGTCAGCGTTTCCAACCCAGACGCCTACAGCCAGGTCGGGAGTATAGCCAAGCGTCCAGTTGTCTCGCGAGTCGTTGGAAGTGCCAGTTTTAACTGCCGCCTGGAACGGCAGATTTAGGACTGAATTCGTTCCATAGGTCGGGACGCGGGCAGCGTTATCCGATAATATGGAAGATATCAGGAATGCATGTTCCGGTCTCAGGACCTGTTCGCCTGCCGGGGGCTGGTATTGATAAACTACATTTCCTTTAAAATCCACTATCTTTAGAATCGCTACGGGCGGGATCTTGACCCCTCCATTGGCAATAACGGAATATCCACCCGTCATCTCTAACAGGCTTACTTCACCTCCCCCCAAAGTGAGCGACAGGCCGTAATCGTCGCGTGTCAGGCTGGTGAGACCCAGGCGTTTGGTCATGGCAATTAAACCATTATCGCCATACACCCCAACAAATTGCAGCGTTTTGACTGCCGGTATATTGTATGAATTCGACAATGCCACACGTACTGTGAGCGGACCGTGAAAATTATGATCAAAATTGGTGGGTACATATTTCGGGTTCGGGTCGTTGGGCAGGCCGGAAGGCGGAAATTCAGTCGGCACATCCCAGATAAGGGTGGCAGGCGTCCAACCTTTTTCGAATGCGGCCAGGTAGGTGAAGGGCTTGATGGAGCTTCCCGGCTGTCGGGTGGGGCTTACTGCCATATTGATTTGCCCGGCATTAGCATCATTATTAAAATCTGGGGAACCTACCATCGCAAGGATTTCACCTGTGGATGGTTTGATTGCCACCAACGCCCCGTCTGTAACGTGTTTATCAGCCAATGCGCTAACCTGGGCTGTGACAGATTGCTGGGCAGTATCCTGCATTGCCGGATCAAGCGTAGTGTAGACGGTAAATCCGGAGCGATAGATGGTTTGTGGATCGAAACGTGATTCAAGTTGGGCACGGATATACTGCACCCAGTGCGGGTAACGCATGTTGACGGTCGGCGGATTGAAAGTCTGGTTCTGGATCTCCAGGAGGGCGTTTGCTGTGGCGGTACCATCCACGCACACGCTCTGAGGATCGTTGCTTACATAAATACAATGTCGTTCAGTACTCAAAGCGAGCATCCCCATTAC
>JADGQB010000112.1 GCA_017882145.1 Anaerolineales bacterium | reverse complement strand
GGCAGTGGCAGGCCGAGCTGCGCGAGTCGCTATTTGAGATCCGACTAAAATCACCTCTCGGATGGATTCAGCTTAATCTCAGCACGGAACCTCAAATGGCGAATGATGGATCCGCGGTCACCATTGTTCGGGCAGGGGAAACTGTCTATGGGTCGGGACCTGATGAACCGGTTCGCGGCTGGAACTCCCCAACTTACGCGCAAAAAGTCCCGGCTTTATCACTGGCCATGGAGATAAAATCTCCAAATGATGTACAATTCATCAGCGAGTTTACTTTTCCGACATGAGCTTCCGGGCTGCCATTGTCCTGCTCCAAGATGACAAGATCGCGTTGATTGAACGTCACCGCGCCGGTTTGCACTACTTCACCTTCCCCGGCGGTCACGTGGAACCTGGCGAGACGCCCGAGCAGGCTGCCGTGCGGGAGACTAAAGAAGAGCTTGGCTTAAATATATCCATTCAGCGGCTGTTGGCCGAGATCTGGTGGCACGACCAGCCGCAGTATTACTATCTGGTCGAAACTGTCGATGGAGATTTTGGAACCGGGATGGGCGAAGAAATGCACAGCCCGCTTCCGGAACGCGGCAGTTATGTGCCGGTTTGGATCCAGCTTCATGACCTGCTTGACCTGCCGGTGCTGCCGCATTCATTGGCTGAACTGGTAGTGGAAGCCCGGTCTTCCGGCTGGCCGGACCCGCCGCTAATTCTCCGCGACGAAGACTAACATGCATATTCTCCTAATTCACCAGGCTTTTGCCGCCCTCGATGAGCCCGGTGGAACTCGTCATCACGAACTGGCCCGTTTTCTGGTCGCGCACGGGCACACCGTTACGGTTATCACCAGTCCGGTCAGTTACCTCACCGGTTCCCCTACTCTTTCTCCTCTGCTATCGGGAGATGGGTCAGGGGTGAGGGTAATCCGTGCTTACACCTACCGTGCCCTGCACAAATCTTTTGTTCACCGTGTGTTTTCATTTGTCTCGTTCATGGTCTCGTCGTTCCTGGCAGGTCTGGGCGTAAAAAAAGTGGATCTGGTCTGGGGTACCTCGCCGCCCATCTTCCAGGGCGTAACTGCCTGGCTTCTGGCGCGTTTGAAGCGTGTGCCGTTCTTGTTCGAAGTGCGTGATCTCTGGCCATCCTTTGCCATCGCGGTTGGCGTACTAAAAAACTCTGCCCTGATTAAAATGTCACTATGGCTGGAACGCTTCCTCTATCGCCATGCCGATCGGGTCATGGTCAACAGTCCCGGTTATGTGACCCATGTGACTGCAGGCGGCGCCCGGCGCGTGGAACTCATCCCGAACGGTGCGGATCCGGAAATGTTCGACCCGAATGACGATGGAATGGCGTTCCGCTCTTCCAACCATTTGGATGATAAGTTCATTCTTCTCTACGCAGGCGCGCACGGTATGTCGAACGATTTGGGTGTTGTGTTGGAAGCGGCTAAAATATTGCAAGGCGATTCACTTGCTTCCAATGTGACTGTCACATTCCTTGGTGATGGCAAGGAAAAAACCGCTTTGCAGAAACAGGCTGCCGATTTGCATTTGAGCAACGTATTGTTTCTGCCTCCGGTTCCAAAGACCGCCATGGCCACCGCACTGGCCGGAGCAGATGCCTGTCTTGCCATTCTTAAACCAATCGATGAGTACAAGACCACCTATCCGAACAAGGTTTTCGATTACATGGCCGCCGGGCGTCCAGTCATTCTGGCGATAGATGGCGTCATTCGCGCTGTGGTTGAGGCTGCCGGATGCGGGCTCTTTGCACAACCCGGCGATCCGGTTGCGCTGGCGGATGCGGTCCGTGTTTTGGACGCCGATCGGGCTGCATCCCGCCGGATGGGACTGGCGGGCCGAAAATATTTGGAGGAGCATTTCAGTCGTACTACGCTGGCCTCCAGTCTGATTGGTATTCTGGAAGACATGCTTACACAGCCACAAAAGTAGGAGAATTCAAATGGCAATCACAGAACGCGTCCGCAAATTACGCCAGCAGTCTTTGGAAGCTCGCGAGACTCTTTCCGCCGAACGGGCCGTACTGATAACGGAGTTCTATCAGCAAAACCTTGGATTGGTTTCCGCCCCCCTGCGGCGCGCCCTGGCTTTTCAATACCTGATGGAGAATAAATCCATCTACATCGGCGAAGGCGAATTGATCGTTGGGGAAAAAGGTCCGGGTCCCAAGCTGACCCCCACCTATCCTGAATTGTGCTGCCACAGTTTACAGGATCTGGATATTTTGAACACGCGCGAAAAGACTTCCTTTGCGGTCAGCCCTGAGGTCCGGAAAGTTTATGAGCAGACCATCCTTCCGTTCTGGCAGGGCCGCTCGATGCGTGATCTGCTGTTCTCCGAAATGACAGACGAATGGAAAGCGGCCTATGAGGCTGGGATTTTCACCGAGTTCATGGAACAGCGCTCCCCCGGCCATACCGTACTGGATGACAAGATCTATCACAAAGGTATGTTGGATTTCCAGCAGGATATCCAAAGCAGCCTGGCTGGATTGGATTTTCTGAAAGACCCTCAGGCCTATGACAAGGAACAGGAGCTGCGGGCGATGTCGATCTGCGCTGCCGCGCTGGTCCGCTTCGCAGAACGGCATGCCGAAAAAGCGCGCTTACTGGCTTCAAGGGAAGCGGATGCGCAGCGCAAAGCCGAACTGGAGCATATCGCCGAAGTTTGTGCTTATGTCCCGGCGCATGCCCCGCGTGACTTTTGGGAAGCCCTGCAGTATTACTGGTTCGTCCACCTGGGCGTGACCAGCGAGTTGAACACCTGGGATTCGTTCTGCCCCGGCCACCTCGACCGGCACCTTGAGCCATTTTTTGCGAAAGGTCTGGCGGATGGTAAACTCTTTGAAGCGCAGGCCGAGGAATTGCTGCAATGCCTGTGGGTCAAGTTCAATAACCAGCCCGCCCCTCCCAAGGTGGGTGTAACGGCCGCCGAAAGCGGCACCTACACCGATTTTGCGCAAATAAACACCGGTGGAGTCAACGCGGATGGTTCGGACGGCGTCAATCCGGTGACTTACCTGATCCTGGATGTGATCGAAGAAATGCGGCTTCTGCAGCCGTCCTCTTCCATCCAGGTCAGCAAGAAAAACCCTGACCAGTTCATCAAACGCGCCGCCCGGATTATCCGCACCGGCTTCGGGCAGCCCTCCGTCTTCAATGCCGACCTGGTTGTACAGGAACTGGTCCGCCAGGGCAAATCCGTGGCGGATGCACGCAGTGGGGGGACCAGCGGTTGCGTTGAGACGGGCGCCTTCGGCAAGGAAGCCTACATCCTGACCGGCTATTTCAATATGCCCAAACTGCTCGAGCTCACCTTGAATAACGGCCTCGATCCGCGCAGCGGCCATCAGCTTGGCTTGCAGACCGGCGATCCAGCCAGCTTTGCATCATTCGACGAGCTCTATGCAGCCTATGAAAAGCAATTACGCCATTTTATTTCCATTAAAGTGCGCGGCAGCAACCTGGTGGAACAATTGTATGCACGTCACATGCCGGCGCCTTTCCTGTCGTTGCTCATCGACGACTGCATTCTCACCGGTCGCGACTATCACGCCGGCGGACCACGCTATAACTCATCTTACATCCAGGGCGTCGGTCTGGGCACGCTCACCGATGCCATGACCGTCATCCAATACCACGTGTTCGATAGGAAGACTCTCAGCATGGATGCCCTCCTGGCTGCACTCAAAGCCGATTTCCGCGGGCACGAAAATGTCCGCCAACTTCTACTCAATAAAACGCCGCGTTATGGAAATGACGATGATATTCCCGACCGGCTTATGGTGAGACTTTTCGAAAGCTATTTCACTGCCATCGATGGGCGTACGAATACGCGCAACGGCCACTACCGGATCAATTTACTGCCGACCACCTGCCATATCTACTTTGGCTCTGTCATCGCCGCCACCCCGGATGGACGGCATGCCTGGCAGCCGTTATCAGAAGGTGTTTCTCCGGTCCAGGGTGCCGACCGCCACGGGCCGACGGCCGTGCTCCGCTCGGTCGCCAAGATGGACCATGCCCGCACCGGCGGCACGCTCCTGAACCAGAAGTTCAGCCCGCAAGCCTTGCGGGATGAAGCCGGACTGGACAAGCTGGTCCAGCTCATTCGGACCTATTTCCGTCTGGATGGTCACCACATCCAGTTCAATGTGGTGGATGCTGCCACCCTGCGGGCTGCTCAGGAGTACCCCGAGCAGCACCGCGACTTAATTGTTCGAGTGGCAGGTTACTCGGACTATTTCTGCGACCTGAGCCGGGCCCTGCAGGATGAGATCATCGCCCGTACCGAGCACCAAGGGTTTTAGGGGCTCGCTGTAATGAAGCAACTTGATTCCCGCCTCTGGGCTGCCCGGCTTTTGATTGCCGTGGTGGTGGCCTGGAACCTGGAATGTGCCCTGGTATTTTTGCTCAATCCGGCAGTATTCGCTCCCGGCTTCGAACTGAGCGGTGTGCCGGGGGAAGCCGCTGTGCGCGGCTTTGCCGTCCTGTTCATGATGTGGAATATTCCCTATCTGGTGGCGCTCCGGCATCCGCGCCGGAACCGGTCTTCTCTGTGGGAGGCGCTGGCGATGCAAGCGGTTGGAGTAATCGGGGAGAACCTGGTCTTTTTTTCCATCCCGGTTGGCCACCTAGTGCTTCGTACTTCTCTGCTGCGCTTTATTATGTTCGATGCCGCAGGAGTGCTTTTACTGATTGGTGCAGCCTGGTTGGCAATGCAAAAGCGCCCAGGAGGGCTGTGAAACCTGTAATTTCAGTTTGGGAGGGATCGTTAGTTGAAAACACCAGGAACAAAAGGTAGTAGCGAGGAGGAAATTCGGATGCCCAACAATCTATCCACCTTCCTCAATCAGCAATCTAAAATCCAAAATCGTTTCCTCACCCCATCTTCCCGGTTAAATACGCCTCTGTCAGCTCTTTCTGAGGACGGGTAAACAGCCTTTCTGTCGCTCCAAACTCCACCAGTTCGCCCAGCCAGAACAGACCGGTAAAGTCTGCAACGCGCCCGGCCTGTTGCATGTTATGGGTCACGATGACGATCGTATACTGCTTCTTGAGCTCTGCGATCAGATCCTCGATCCCGCCCGTGGCGATCGGGTCAAGCGCAGAAGTGGATTCATCGAACAGGATCACTTCCGGTTTGACTGCCAGGACGCGTGCGATGCAGATGCGTTGCTGCTGGCCAAGCGAGAATCCCAGGGCATTTTCCTTCAGGTCGGCTTTGATCTCATCCCACAGAACTGCATCCCGCAGACTCTTTTCCACGATTTCGTCCAATTGAGTTTTACTCTCCACTAGACCCAGCACGCGTGGTCCAAAAGCGACATTGTCATACACTGACTGAGGAAATGGGTTCGGTTTTTGGAACACCATCCCCACCCGCTTGCGCAGTTCGGCCACGTTGAAGTCCAGGGCGTAGATATTCTGGTCTTCCAACAGGATCTGCCCTTCCACGCGTGTTCCGTGGATGGTGTCATTCATCCGGTTGAGGCAGCGTAGGAAAGTGGATTTGCCGCAGCCCGAGGGTCCGATCAGGGCCGTGACCTGGCGCGCAGAAATATCGATATTGATTTTACTGAGCGCCTTTTTTTCGCCGTAAAAGAAATCCAAGTCCCGCACGCTGAAAACAGGGTTTTTGGTCACGCATTCAATTTTACACGATTCCACCTGTAATGCCCGAATTTTATGCCTTATAATTTGAGAGATGAAATTCATCCGCTTTGTCGTTCTCATCTTGTCGGTATTTCTGGCAGCCTGTGCGGGGGCTTCCAGTCAATCGCATTCCCAATCTGGCAGCTCTGCATATATCCAGAACAAAGGCTCCGATACCATTGTCAACCTGGCCCTGGCCTGGGCGGAAAAGTACCAGGCCGAGCATCCGGATGTCAGCATATCGGTGACCGGCGGAGGCTCTGGAACCGGGATTGCCGCCTTGCTCAACAAAACAGTCGACATTGCCAACGCCTCCCGTCAGATGCAGGCTGAGGAGATCACGCAGGCAAAAGCCAGAGGGTTTGATCCGGTCGAGTTCGTGATCGCGCGGGATGCAATTGCCGTCATCGTCAACCCGACCAACCCGGTCAGCCGCCTGACCATGCAGCAGATTTCAGATATCTACTCCGGCAAGTTCAACAATTGGGCCCAGGTTGGCGGCCAGGACCGGCCGATCGTGCGGCTGTCGCGTGAAGTTAATTCCGGCACGCATGTGTATTTCCGTGATACGGTCATCCGCCTGGGAGACCCTAAGAACAAGACGCTTTTTGCCACGGATACACTCCTGCTTCCCTCTTCGGAAGGCATTGTAAGCGAGGTCCGCCAGAACCCGAATGCAATCGGTTATGATGGCCTGGGCTATGTCCCTTCCGACCTAAAAAAGGTCGCGGTAGCCAAAGATGCCAACAGCCCCTATGTCCTGCCCTCGATTGCCACTGTGAATGATAAAAGTTATCCGATCGCCCGTGACCTGTACATGTATACGGCTGGCCAGCCGACCGGTGCAATAAAAGCTTACCTTGATTGGATCGTCTCCCCCGAAGCCCAGACCATTGTTGCAAACCTGGGCTTTGTGCCAATAATAAAGTAACCCTCACCCAGCCCCTCTTCCACCGGGACGAGAGCCGTAAGGGTGGACGGGTAGAGGTGAGGTAGGAGCCTTATGAAAAGATCTCTCAGTTGGAGCGAGACCCTTATCACCGCAGTCGTCAAGACTTGCGGATATTCGGCCGTCGTTTTCGTCCTGCTTATCTTTTTTTTCCTCTTGCGCGAAGGCGTTCCCGCCCTGGGCGAGGTAAAGCTCAGCGAGCTCCTCTCCACCCGCTGGTACCCCATTGAAAACCATTTCGGAATCCTGCCGCTCATCACCGGATCGATCATCGTCACCCTGGGCGCCATGCTGATCGCCGCCCCTTTTGGAATAGGAACGGCTGTTTTCCTTTCTGAAATATCACCGCGCTGGCTGCGCGAAATCCTCAAGCCGCTGGTTGAGCTTCTCGGTGGTTTGCCATCCGTAGTGCTGGGTTTCCTGGGGATCCTGATCCTGGCCCCCTTCCTGCGCACCTTTTTGAACCTGCCGACCGGCCTGACTGCCCTGGCCGGTGCGCTGCTCTTGGGCGGGATTGCCGTCCCGACCATCGTCTCGATTGCCGAAGATGCCCTGGATGCCGTTCCGCAGAGCTACCGTGAGGGGGCATTAGCTCTGGGTGCGACCAAGTGGCAAACCATCTGGCGCGTGACGCTGCCGGCCGCCCGCTCTGGTGTGCTGACAGCTCTCATGTTGGGCATCGGGCGGACGATTGGCGAAACGATGGCGGTCATGATGGTCACCGGCAATGCCCCGGTAATGGCCATAAAACTATCCTCCATCCTTGCACCGGTCCGTACGATGACCGCTACGATTGCCGCTGAAATGGGCGAGGTGGCGAATGGCAGCACCTATTATCATGTCCTGTTTTTCATTGGACTGGTGCTGTTCGTGATCTCACTTGCGGTCAATATCATCGCCTCCTCGGTGGTATTCAGGTCCAAGACGCGTGCCGAAAGGGTATTATCATGAACCGCCGTATTATCTTTGACCGTTTCCTTATCCAGCGTTTCGGAATTTCACTGCTCACCCTGGTTGCCTTTCTGACAGTCATCCCCATTATTGCCGTATTCGCTTATATCATCAGCAAGGGCGCGCCGGCCCTCTCCTGGCAGTTCCTGAGCGCCATGCCTAGCGATGGAATGCGCGCCGGGGGTATTCTGCCGGCCATTGTCGGTACGTTTTACCTCACGCTTGGTACTGCCATTATTTCGGTCCCCCTGGGGATTGCTGCCGCCATCTATCTTGCCGAATATGCCAGTGAGAACTGGTTGACCCGTCTCATCCGTATTGCCATCATTAACCTGGCCGGCATCCCCTCGGTCGTTTATGGACTCTTCGGTCTTGGCCTGTTTGTACTTTTCCTGAAGTTTGGCACCAGCATCCTGGCCGCTTCACTGACCCTGTCAATTATGACCTTGCCGGTCATCATCAGCGCCTCCGAGGAAGCTCTGCGGACTGTACCGCAAGCCTTTCGCACCGTCAGCATCTCTCTTGGCGGGACCCGTTGGCAGACCATCCGAAAGATCATCCTTCCCCAGGCTCTACCCGGAATTATTACCGGCGTGATCCTCGGCCTGGAGCGCGCCGCCGGGGAGACCGCCCCGATCCTTTTCACCGGTGCAGCCTTCTTCCTTCCACATTTGCCCAACTCGCCTCTCGATGCGACCATGGCCTTGCCCTATCATTTGTTCGTTATTTCCACCCAGGTCCCCGGCATGCCCATCCAGATCCAGTATGGCACCGCTCTGGTGCTCATCATCTTTGTGTTGGGTATGAATGTGACTGCGACCATTATCCGCTCACGCGCCCGTGCCAGGAGACAGTGGTAGGCATGGATAAGATAGTTATAGAACACCTCACCCTCACATATCCCTCAGGTACCGAGTCCCTCAAGGATATCAACCTGAAAATTCCAGCGAATGCCATTACCGTGTTATTCGGACCGGCTGGCGGTGGAAAATCTTCGTTGCTGCGCTGCCTCAACCGCTTGAACGATCTGGTCCAGATCCAAACTCTTACCGGGAGCATTTTTCTGGATGGCGAAAATATCCTGGATCCGAAAATGGATGTCATCGCTCTGCGCCGCCGTGTTGGCATCGTCTTTGCTCGTCCGGTCGTCCTTCCCACCTCCATTCGAGGCAACCTGACCTACGGCCTGGAGCTGGCAAACGAAAAGCGCAAGTCCAGGCTGGATGAAGCCGTTGAGCGCGGCCTTAAATTATCAGCTCTTTGGGATGAAGTAAAAAACCGCCTGGATGATCCGGCCATCGCCCTCTCGGGCGGCCAGCAGCAGCGCCTGTGCCTGGCGCGCGTCCTGGCCAACCAGCCGGAAGTCATCCTGCTGGATGAACCCACTTCCGGTCTTGACCCGATCTCCACCGGCAAAGTTGAAGCCGCCTTGCAGGAACTCAAAAAGGATTACACCATTATTTTGGTGCCGCATTCCGTGCAGCAGGCGGCTCGCACGTCGGATTATGCCGCTTTCTTTTTACAAGGCGAACTTGTGGAATATGCGCAGGGCAAGGATCTTTTCACGCATCCAAAGATCAAGCGCACGGAGGATTACATCGAAGGACGATTCGGATAATAGGGACGGGGGACAATCCACGCGATCGTGGTCTTTATGGTTTGATTTCAAAAGAGTAAAGACACGCCGATTAAAAATAATCCGGTGACGGCCAGCAAAACCAAAGGGTTGTAACCCTGGACCGTTTCCGCTGCCCACATCTTGGCGCGTTCTGACCGGTTCATATCGCTATCCGGCCGGCGGTTGGGGACGCGTAACCCGCCGCGCATATGAAGACCGCCGGCCAAAGACAGGAAACCCAGCGCCACGATTATGGATCCGGCGCCCGAGAGACCGTTGCTGAATTGGTTTGCCGCGCGCCAACCTGCCAGCCAGCCGATGCAACTGATAAGCAGGGCGACCACAACCGCCAGCAACAGCGCGCTCCCGCATAGGCGTAGATACCGGAGGATTATTTCCTTCATAAGACTCCTGCAGAAATCACTATAAAATGATCAGCATGGGATGTCAATTCATTCCTTGGTACCAGCCAGGATCTGTAGTTCCCCCTTTTAGCAATTAGATGTTTTCGGCTTTCAAGCGTGGACGTGGGTCGCGCACCAGCCAGACCAATAATGCGGAGATCACGATACCTCCGACAGCCGAGACCATGAAAGTGCTCTGGAAGCCGGATGTCTCTGCGATCCAGCCGCCGATCAGCGGGGCAATGATCGTGAAGGGCGCCACTAAAGTGTTCGACAATCCTATATAGGTCGGTCGGGTTTCTTCACTGCCAAATTCGGCCGTGATGGCCATACCGGTAGTCCAGTAAGCCACGTTGGCCAGTCCACTCAGAATGAAGGCCGGATACATCCAGCTGATGGATGGCGCTCCCCAGGCCATCAGCGAACTAAGCACCGCCGCCACCGAACCTGCGACCAGCATGGCGCGGTGACCGAACCGATCGCCCAGCCAACCCATGACCGCGTTGCCCACAGTCGAAGAGATGGTTAGTGCTGCGGTCAGGAAGCCGGCTGTCAGGTCGCTCATCCCGAAACGGCGCAGACCATAGACGATGTAAAAAGCAAAGCCCATCATGGCGAATTGCGAAAGCAGGCGGATGACCAGGTAAGCGCTAAAGTTCCTGTTACCGCGCAGGATTTCAAGGCCGCCTTTCCAGGGGGATGGCTGGCGTTCCGGGATGGTCTTTTCGGTATCCACCGGCTCGCGTGTCAGACCCATGGCAATATAAGAAAGCGCTAATCCCGCGATCGTCAAAAGGAAGCAAAAGGTGAAGTTGAGGGGAGCATGCACGCGGTCCAGGATGTAACCGGCTGCAATGGCTGCCACGCTCATCAGGATATTCGCCAATGCTGCCTGGGAGCCGAAAAATGTACCCCGCCAGTCAGATGGGATGATCTTGGCGATCATACTCTGCCATGGATTGGCCGTCAGGCCTGCCCCAATTCCCTGCCAGACCAGCATCCCGAATGTCAATATCAGGGCCAGCTTGTTCCCGAGCACTCCCAGGAACAGTGCCACCAACGCCAACCCCAGGAACGGGATACGCTCGTGGATGGTCAACATCATCACGATCGGTTTGTAACGCCGCAGGCGCGCCACCGTATTTGCCATAAACAGCTGCGGAAGTTGCCACCCGACGGCATGGATGGATGGGATCAGCCCGATCAGCAAAGCCGAAGTGGTCAGGTGGCTGACGAACAGCGGGATAATTGTCCCGATCGAACCAAACCCCCAACCCAGGCCAAAAAAGCCTCCGTCCATTAAATTGACAGTCAGATTAAAGCGCAGGTGTTTTTGGACGGATTGCTCGAGGTCGGACATATCCGTCAATTCTACCACTCAGAACTTTGGTCGGATTTTCAGGCAACCTGGCCCCAACCCGGCCTCTTCGAAACAGACGTCGTAAAGTTTTTTCTACTCAATTTGTTGTCAGCAATACTTGGGGTTTCTCTCAATTCTCAGGCAACGGAGTCCGGTGTCTCCGAAGCCGGTGTGAGCACTTACTAAATGGTTTTTTCCGTAACCTGGTACGATATTGCGTTGCACCAATACCGGAGATTCCCTTTGCCATGCCAAAGGAATTGTCCTATACTGTTTGAATGAAAAATAAGCCCGTAGCATTTATTCAACGTGCTTTCATTATTTGCCTGGTAACCCTGTTCCTGGCGGCCTGTACAAGCCCCAAATCACCGCGTATCCTCTTCATCGGGAACAGTTATACATATTTTAATTCCGGGATTGACAAGCAGTTGCGTGGCCTGGCTCCAC
>JADGQB010000373.1 GCA_017882145.1 Anaerolineales bacterium | reverse complement strand
TGCGCTGCCTGGAAGATCTGCACACCATGCTAAAAGCGCACGGCGACTGGATGCCGCTCGGCAGCGCGGACGAACAGAAACCGGCTGCAGAGGGGACCGTCGAAGCCTGGGGCCGTTCGCCCAAGAATCCCGTCGGAGGATGGTACGGACTGAAGAAGGGTTTGCGCGGTCGCTTCGGCATGTACGTACCGCCGCTGATGGAGGCACTTAAACTGGCCGAAGTCGAGCATAACCCCAAGAACAACCGTATGCGTGCACTTTAAATCATGAATGACTGACTAAATAAACGGGACGGCATTGAGTCGTCCCGTTTCTATTCCATAAAAGAGCCAGCCGGCTCCTTTTCTTGACCACAGAGGTGTTTCTGAGCATCTAGGGTGCGTCTTATAGGATTGTCTGATAACTACTGCTCATTGCATAAATATCTAAACTGGATTGTGCCAAAATCACGGCAAAATTGACATTTCTGGTCTAGATAATTACGCAGTACTCTGTAGTATATTGGTACCAGTTCACGCCACCTTACATTCTTGTCAATTCAGCGGGATTGGCGCGTGCTATACTCTTATTGAGTAACAATCATCACAAAGGGATAGGGGAATCCAAAACACCATACCAGCTGAATCATGGTATGGAAGTTCACAGCGAATCAAAAGGAGTACAGGTATAACACGCAATAAAATAATTCCCATCATTCTGATCATAGTTTTGCTAGCCTCCATCCAGGTTATGGGTGCACATGCGGCAACCGGGCCCAGCAGCCCGGGGACCGGATCCATCCTGAGTATCAAAGTTGATACGAATCCGACAACCAAAATCACCACCGTGCTCGTCAACCTTTTGGGGGGTGCGGGCCAGGCCCAGCAAGTCCGTGTAAGCCTGGAGACCGCCATAAGTATGGGCCTGGTGATTATCACCCCCAGCACAACGGCGGTTGGCCAACCTGTAAGCATTCCGAACACGGATCCGCAATTGACTGGGGTTGTAAAAAGTCTGGTCGTGGAAACTGACCCGGTTAGCAAGGCCGTCACCCTGAAGGTAACGCTGACGGTAACCTTGGCCGACGGAACCAAAGCAGACCAGGTGGTCAGCCTGGATCTGCCGGGAGCCCTTTCACTTGGATTGGTCTCAATAACTCCAGATGCCACCAAGATCGGGACACCTGTTGTGATCGATCCCACGAAGATTCTGGAATCGACATCCTTCACACAAATGACAACGAAAATCGGCGCGTATTTCGGGCCTGCGCTGGGCGTGACTTTTGCCCAACTGGCAGCTTACCAAAAAGCCGGTTTCGGATTGGGCGAGATCACACAGGCATGCTGGATGGCCGTCCAGGCGGGCGGTAACGCGACTTTGTTGGACCAGATCCTTACTGCCAAAAAGACTGGCAATTTCAGCGCCCTCGTTCTACCGGGAGGCAAGACAGCCTCCAATTGGGGACAACTCCGCAAATTGTTGCTGACCGATCCGCGCCAGAACCTGGGCAGCATCATGTCCGGCAAGGCAACACCTTTACCCACTGCCACCCCGGTGGCAACTGTGGCTCCGGTCACCACAACCTCCTCGACTGCTCCAGTTCACGGAAACGGCAACACAAACAGTCATGGAAATGGCAACGGGAATGGGAAGCACGGAACGAAGTAAGGCCGACTGAAAATGGATCAAAAAAAGGCAGGCAAAACGCCTGCCTTTTTTATTTTAGAAATATGGTTGGTATACCAACCCGACTAGAAGAGCTTCAACACAGCTCCACTTGCCCAGGTGAAGAGCGCCATGGGCAGGAAGGAAAGCACCACCGTCCCCACGGCTGTCAGGCCCCAGGTGAAATCCAGCCAGGGTTCACGGGTGGTCTCGGGGTCGCCATCCCGCATGTACATCGTCACAACCACGCGCAGGTAGTAGTATGCGGAGATGAGCGAGGTCAAGACGCCGATGATTGCAAGGCCGATAAAGCCGCCCTGGATGGCCGTGCGGAACAAGTAAAACTTGCCCACCAGTCCGAGAGTGGGTGGCATGCCGGTCAGCGAGAGCATGAAGATCGTCATGGCAGCCGCCAGAAGCGGACGTTTACGGCCCAATCCGGCATAATCGGCAATTTCCAAGCCCTTGCCTTCGGCCTTTTCCAGAGCGATGACCACTGCCCAGGTACCGAAGGAGGTCAGGGCATAGGTTACGAGGTAGAAGAGTGCGGAAGCGACAGCATCCCCGGATACCAGCGGCTTGCCATAGGCTGCCAGCGCCATCAAAATGTAGCCTGCGTGGGCAATGCTCGAATAGGCCAGCATGCGTTTAATGTTGGTCTGGGAGATGGCCAGCAAGTTGCCGACCAGCATGGTCAGGGCAGCCAGGCCCCACAGTACCGGCACCATTTCGAGCTCAAGAGCCGGGAGGGCCGTTACAAAGATGCGCAACAGGGCAGCGAAACCGGCCGCCTTGGCTCCGACTGCCATAAAACTGGTTACCGGGGTGGGAGCGCCCTGATAAACATCCGGCGTCCACATGTGGAAGGGAACTGCCGCGACTTTAAACCCGAAACCAACCAGGATAAGCGCTGCGCCAATACCCAGCAACGGCAGGCTCACAGTTGGTCCGGAACCCGAACCGGCCGCGGCAGAAACGATCTCAGTCAGGCGGGTCGCGCCGGTTGCTCCGAAAACCAGAGCAATCCCGTACACAACGAAGCCGGTTGAAAAAGCTCCGAGAAGGAAGTACTTGAGCCCGGCTTCCTCTGATTCCAGACGCGGGCGGGCAAAGGCAGAGAGCACATAGAGCGGGATGGAGAGGAGCTCGAGTGCCAGGAATATGACGATCAGGTCAGCTGCCTGGGCCATCAACATCATGCCCGTCACGCTGAAAAGCAGCAGGGCGTAATACTCACCGCGCTCGATGCCCATCCGCCGGAGGTAACCATAGGCCAGGGCAATGCCAAGCAGCCCGGTCCCCAGGAAGAGCACATCCAGGAAGGAGGAAAAACCGTCCAGCACGACCATCCCGCTGAAAGCGATATTTTCCTGCCCGGCCTGCGCCAGGGTCAACCCCATGGCGGTCGCCAGACCGACTGCGCCAATGAGTGCCGTCCAGCCCTTGCGGCCCTTCGGGATGAATAAATCCACCAGCAACAGCATACAGGCCCAGACGGTCAGAAAGATGAGCGGGAGAAGCGTATTCAAGTCAGATTGCGTCATAATTGCGCTTTCGGAGATCAGCTATCAGCTATTAGCAGTCAGCCAGGGAACCAAATGCTAAACGCCAATCGCCAACCGCTAGTGGAATGCAACCAGCAGTTTTTCGACTGCCGGGGCCATCAAATCAAAGAAGGGCTTCGGGTAAAGGCCAATCCAGAAAATAAAGACCAACAGCGGGACCGTGGTGACAATTTCACGCCAGGTCAGGTCGCGCAAGGCATGTCCGTGTTTTTTGACTTCTTCCACGATGGAGCCTTCGGGACCAAGGAACATCTTCTGGAACATGTAGAGGATGTAAACGGCGGCCATGATGACACCCAGGGCAGCAATCCCGGCAAACCAGGGCGAACCGATGGCCTTGGAGCCAAAAGCGCCCAGCAGGATGGTGAACTCACCGACGAAGCCGTTCAGGCCCGGCAGGCCCATCGAAGACAACGACACGATCAGCATGAAGGTACCAAAGACCGGCATGATCTTCCACAGGCCGCCGTACACGCTGAACTCACGCGTATGGGTCTGT
>JADGQB010000111.1 GCA_017882145.1 Anaerolineales bacterium | reverse complement strand
GTGCAAGTATGTTGGTACAGGCAATGGGCGCCGAGGGAAAAGTGGCCATATTAACCGGTGTGCCAGGAGCAGACAACCTGGAGGAACGTATTCGCGGGTTCCGGGAAGGTCTCGCAACTTACCCAAACATTCATATTATCGCTACCGTTGTTACCAACGACGATATTAATCTGGGCGTCCAGGCGGTTGAGGATACCATGCAGGCACACCCGGATATCAAGGGTTGGTATTTCGCGGGGATGTGGCCGTTATTTGCCGACCGGGGCTCCATGCCGCTCTGGGAAGAGGCTGCCTTACACCACGGGATGAAAACAATTGCTTTTGACGCACTCCCGGTGGAATTGGAACTACTGCGTGACGGCTATCTCTCTGGATTGCTCGATCAAAAGAATTGGTTTTGGGGCTATGAAGCTGTTCAGATCGTTTACGACCGCGTCGTCAACCATAAGAATTTCCCTTATTTTGTAGACCTGGGCTATAACATCATCACCAAGAACAACGTGGATGCCATGTTACAGGCCTGGGATACGAACGATTTTACTAAACCGCTTCCTCCTCCATAGACGATGGAACCTCTTCTACGAGTAATTAATCTTACAAAACAATTCGGTAACCTGCCAGCCGTCAGGCAGGTGAGTTTTGACATCCAGCCGGGTGAAGTGGTTGGTCTGGCAGGAAGCATTGGTTCCGGCAAATCCGTCCTCGTAATGCTCCTGGCCGGCTTGTACGTTCCGAACGAAGGAAGCCTCTTTTTCGATAATAAACGTCTCAAATGGCCGTACAATGCCCAACGT
This sequence comes from Anaerolineales bacterium, assembly GCA_017882145.1. Lineage (GTDB taxonomy): Bacteria > Chloroflexota > Anaerolineae > Anaerolineales > Villigracilaceae > UBA877. Next base: position 10,676 of record JADGQB010000111.1, on the reverse strand, counting down.
TTTGGGATTGGCGTAATCCATCAGAAACCCGACCTGGCAGACCGATTGGATGTGGTTGCCAACATGTTCCTTGGAAACGAGACTGGTTGGCCGGCTGGTTCCCAATGGCTTAAATTCCCCGATCAGCATAAGATGGAACAGGAGGCGGGGCGCATCCTGGCCGAACTTGGTGTTCCTATTCCCTCGTTGCGGGAAAAAGTGTCAAACCTTTCCAGCGAGGAACGCCAGATGATTGCCATAGCGCGTGTTCTGACCCAGCATGTCAGACTGGTGATTATCGATGAACCAACTATTTCCCTTACATATCCTTATCAGCAAAAACTTATCAACTTGATCGATGTCTGGCGCCAAAAAGGGGTGGCAGTTCTCTTCAGCAGCAACAATTTGGAACACCTTTTTGCAATCACAGATCGAATCATTACCTTGCATCAAGGCCGCAAGGTTGCCGAATTGAAAACAGATGAAACCAACCGGGAGACGATGGTCGCCTATCTGGTGGGCACCGATGCAAAACATAATGTGAGCTCGACTATATTGGATTTCGACAGCTACGATCGCATCCGGAAACAGGCGGAACAGCTTCATTACCATCAAATGCTTTTGGAAAAAGATCTTGCTGCACAGGACACATTAAACCGCCAACTCATCGATGAGTTGGCGGGCCACGTTCAAGCTCTTGATCAGGCCAATGTAGCCCTTCAGGAAGCCCAACGCCGGTTACTCTCGGAGGGAGAGCAAGAGCGAAAGCATCTGGCACGTGAACTGCACGACCAGGTCATTCAAGATCTTTTGGGCGTCAACTATCAGCTCGAAAGCGTTGAGACGGAACACAAACTGCCTGAAGTTCTTGTTAACGAACTGGGTGAAATTCGTCTGGGAATCCGGGAACTTGTCATCGACCTGCGTCAAATCTGCGGGAGTTTACGCCCTCCAACCATCGATAGTCTCGGATTGGGTGCTGCAATTCAATCATTCACGCGTGAATGGGCAGAACGAACTGGCATCGGGGTTGTACTGAATGTGGATTCAAAACTAGGCAGATTACCCGAGGCGACAGAGCTATCCATCTTCCGCATCGTCCAAGAAGGCTTGAATAACGTTTGGCGTCATGCCAAAGCTTCCTCCGTTCAAATCAGTGTCCAGCATACTTCCCCGCGTGCATTGATGGTTTCCATCCAGGATGATGGGCTGGGATTTTCCAGCGATTTCGACCTTAACAACCTATCCAAAAGCGGCCATTTTGGTTTGTTGGGCATCAGCGAGCGGGTAGCGCTCCTGGGTGGACGCATGCGTTTACAAAGGCTGCCTCAGGGTGGTTCGCTATTGCAGGTAGAGATTCCTCATCCAAGAGTACCAACGGAAGCTGACAACGCCAATTAGAATGGAAAAGAGGGGGAAACCCTTGATATGGCAAGGGGAATCCCTCATAGGAATCTAGGGGGAACTCAGAGAATCCCAGTCCCAATTTTGCTAAACTATAAATTGCTCCTTCGTGCAACTCCTTGCATCGGCGATGGTTACACCAGGGAAATCATCCCTGTAAGATTTGATAATTCGAAATACTGATTTTCAGGATTTCTATTAATCGCCTCAACAGATCCAAATAGAATTCAAACATATCTAGATAAGGAGGTGCTCCTGTGGCTGAGTCCCCAGTCGAGCGCAACGCACTGCGCATGGTCAATATCGAGAAATATTTCGGTCTTGTATGTGCACTAAGGAAGATAAACTTGGAGGTGGGGTCAAATGAAATTGTCGGTCTGATCGGGGATAACGGCGCCGGCAAGTCGACCATGGTAAAAATCCTCACCGGGGTGTTTCCGCCGACAAGCGGCGAAATTTATATTGCCGGGAACAAAGTCGACCTCCGCAACTACAACGTAAAGCGGGCGCATGAACATGGCGTCGAAACCGTCTACCAGGATAAATCCCTTGGCGAGAAACAAGTACTATGGCGAAATTTTTTCATCGGACGTGAGATTACCCTGCCTTTCGGCTTTCTCAATGTGAAGAAGGAAAAAGAGATTGCCAATGAAATCATGGTTAATACCATTGGATTTCGAGGCAAGGGGATCACGGTCGATTCGAAAGTAAGCAAGCTCTCTGGGGGCGAGCGCCAGGGAGTGGCAATTGGCAGAGCCATGCATTTTGAGGCAGAGCTCATCATTCTTGACGAGCCAACCGTTGCCCTCTCCCTTAAGGAAGTCGCTAAGGTGCTCAATTTTGTGCATAAGATCAAGGAGGCTGGCAAAGCCTGTATCTATATCTCGCACGCTATGGCAGACGTATATGAGATCTCCGATCGCTTCGTCATAATGGACCGCGGCGAAATTGTGGCGGATATGGCCAAGAAAGAGATCAGTTTGAAGGCTTTGGATGAATTCCTGCTGGAATATTCTCATGGAATGAAGGACAAGGTGGAATTATGAAAAAAGGAACATCCCTGCTCAAGTTCCTTACAAGAATCGAAGGCCTTCCCGTCGCAGCAGTGTTGGCGGTTCTGTATGGTGTACTTATTATCGTGGCCCCGAGGGTGTTCACCGGATTCCGTATTTACATGTCGTTCCTGCAGACGGTACCACCCGTACTCGTTTGCGCATTGGGTCTCACCCTGGTCATCACCGCCGGCGAAATTGATTTGAGCTTCCCTGCAATAGTCGCCCTTTCTGGATTTATATTCGCTTGGGTCTTTAAAAAATTTGATGCACCCTGGGCCCCATGGGCTGGTTTTATTTTAGCCCTGGCTTGTGGCGCTTTGGTCGGATATATCAACGGTTTGCTCGTCGCCAAGATTGGCGTGCCTTCCATCATGGCCACTCTGGCAGCACAATTCTTCTGGTACGGGGCGACCATTTTGTTGGCGAACGGGCTTCAATTGAATATCAAGGATGTTACGACCAGCATCGTTCACACCATCTTCGTTGGGCGTATCAACATTGGGCAGGTTCCCGTACCCATGCAGGCAATCTGGGCGCTAGGGTTGGCCATTTTCCTCTGGTTCATCCTGAACCGGCACAAATTTGGAGAGGAAATCATGTTTATTGGTGACAACGCAAACGTCGCGCGGGTCATGGGAATCGATGTGGTGGCGACCAGGATCAAGCTTTTCACCGTAATGGGTGTGATTGCGGCCTTTGCGGGATTACTGCTCACCCTTGAAATCAATGTCTTCTTCCCGACACAAGGCTCCGGTTTCCTGCTGCCGACCATGGCGGCGGTCTTCATTGGCGGGACCTCAATCGCCGGCGGCCTGGGGTCCATCACCGGCACTTTTTTCGGCGCTTATATTATTGGCTCGCTGGAAGCGGGGGTTGTCGCGACCACTATCAGCGGCTATTGGGTTCAGTTGATAGAAGGTATTGTCATGGGGGCCTCGGTCGTGCTTAACATCATTATTGAGGAAGGACATATCGCCACAACTTTCAATCGTATCCGTCACTGGGTCAGACCTGATCAACCGAATACCAAGTACGAAGGAAATTGAATTTTTAGCAGGAAAGGAGGAACGAGAAGGAGAAACATATTTGCTAAAGAGAAAATAGAAGATTTACCAACCATCCATACCGACCAAGTTCAAAAAAAAAGGAGAAGATCAAATGAAACGTTCTTTTAGCATACTGGCTATTTTGTTAGTGGCCACTCTCATTCTCTCGGGTTGTGGTGCTCCGGCTGTCCAGACCACCCAGGCCCCGGCTACGGTTGCCCCGGTTACGGTTGCCCCGGCCACCGTTGCCCCAGTCACGGCTGCCCCAGCCGCTACTGAAGGCGCGGCTCCCGCTGCTCCTGCTGGTGCTCCGCAACTCCTCGTCTACATGCAGATGGGTGGCACGCAAGGTGATGGCTCCACACTGGCTCGCACGAATGGTGCCAGGGCTGCTGCAGCGGCCTTCAACATCAAGTTGGTCGAGCAGTACTCAGGGTGGGACAACCAGAAGATGATCGATCAATTTAAACAGGCCGTGGCCGCCAAACCGGATGGCATTGTGATCATGGGTCACCCCGGTGGGGACGCTTTTTCGGCTCTCATCGATGATGCTGAAAGCCAGGGCATCATTATTACCAGCGGCAACAACCCGGGCGATGCGGCATTCCAGGCCATCGCGAAGAAATACCAGCCCAAGGGCTTTGGGTATGCCGGAGCCAACCTGCACGATGGTGGCTTCCTGACTGGCACGGCAATGATCGCGGCTGGGCTGAAATCCGGTGACGAGGCCGTCGTATACGACATCTGGCACAATGAGGGCAGAAGCGTGAGCTCCCAGGGTATTTACGATGCGCTTACCGCTGCCGGACTCAAGGTCGACAAACTCGATGCCACTGATGAAGTGGATAAAGATGCCTCGCTGGCTATCCCGATTCTGACTGCTTATATCGAAGCCCACCCCAATCTCAAGGCCATCGGCACCCAGCACGGTAACATAACCGCTGTTCTGCCGAAAGTTCTCCAGGCAGCTGGTAAGAAACCCGGCGATATCATCGTCGGCGGTATTGATCTCTCGCCCGCAACTAAAGATGGCATCACCCAGGGCTGGATCAGCGCCAGTTTCGACCAGGTGCTTTACCTGCAGGGTTTCTACCCTGTCCAGCAGATCTTCTTTACCAAGATGTATCAGATCCCAGGCCTGACCATTAATACCGGTGTAGGCACATTTACCCCGGCGAATCTCTCTTCCATCGCGCCTCTTATCGATCAGGGTATCCGCTAATCCGATTCCATAACGACGCCCCCGCCTGTCAAGGCGGGGGCTTTTTTTTATGGTGTTTTGAATTGCAAGAACCGATCAATTTAACGACAAGGTTTTCTAAATATCCAGGTTTCTCACCGCCTTGGCATGCGTCTGGATGAATCTTTTCCGGGGATCCACCGCGTCTCCCATCAGCATGTCAAAGGTACGGTCGGCTTCCGCGGCGTCATCTACTCCCACCAACAGCAGGGTCCGGTTGACTGGGTTCATGGTGGTTTCCCAAAGCTGGGTCGGGTTCATCTCGCCCAGGCCTTTGTAGCGGCTCAAGCCGACTTTGTCGGGGCTGACGCCGAAGCTCTTGATCAGCTTGTCCTTTTCAGCATCGTTATAGGCGTAATGCACCTGGTTTTTGTACACCATGCGGTAAAGCGGCGGCTGGGCGATGTAGAGATGGCCATCGTCGATCAGTGTAGGCATGTAGCGGAAGAAGAAGGTCAGCAGCAGCGTACGGATATGGCTGCCGTCCACATCTGCATCCGTCATAATGATGATGCGCCCGTATCGCAGCCCTGCCAGGTCGAAGTTGTCGCCCACTCCGGTGCCGAGCGCCGAAATAAGCGCCCGTACTTCATTATTACCCAGGATCTTATCCAGCCGGGCGCGCTCGGTGTTCAAAATCTTGCCGCGCAGCGGCAGGATGGCCTGGAAATGCCGGTCGCGGCCCTGCTTGGCCGAGCCGCCAGCCGAGTCACCTTCCACAATATACAGTTCAGTCTTGGTTGCATCCCGTCCGGAGCAGTCCGCCAGTTTGCCCGGCAGGGTCAGGCTCTCCAGGGCAGATTTGCGGATGACCAGGTCGCGCGCTTTGCGGGCTGCGTCACGGGCACGCGCCGATGTGAGACACTTGGCAATGATCGCCTTGGCAGCCTGCGGATTCTCTTCCAGGAAGGTTCCGAATGCCTCCCCCAGTACCTGCGTGACATAGGTCTGCACTTCCGGGTTCATCAACTTCACTTTGGTCTGGCTCTCGAACTGCGGATCAGGGTGCTTGATGCTGATGATGGCGGTCAGGCCCTCGCGCGTATCGTCGCCGGAGAAGTTGGGATCAGCTTCCTTCAGTAGTCCGCTCTTGCGGGCGTAGTCGTTGACCACCCGTGTCAGGGCCGAGCGCATGCCGGTGAGATGCGTACCGCCGTCCACCGTGTTGATGGTATTCGCAAAAGAATAAACTGATTCGGTATAGGCATCCGTATATTGCACGGCGCATTCGATGCCGATGCCTTCGATGCTTTTTTCGACATACACCACCGGATGCAGGATTTCACGGTTGCGGTTCAAGTAGCGCACGAAGGATGTGATCCCCCCCTCGAAGTAAAAGGTCAACTCGCGATTGCTGCGCTCGTCCAGGAAGTAAATCGTCGTGCCGCGCGTGACGAAGGCCATCTCGCGGAAACGCTGGATGAGCGTGTCGAAACGGAATTCAAGCGCTTCCGTGAAGATCAGCGGGTCATACTTGAACGTGGTCTTGGTGCCGGTATCCCCCGGCTTTTTGACTTTCCCGATCACTTTGACCGGTTCCTGGGGATGACCGCGCACGAAACGCTGGAAGTGGATCTGTCCGTCGCGTTTGACCTCCACCTCGCACCACTCGGACAGCGCATTCACCGCCGAGACGCCCACTCCATGCAGTCCACCCGAGACCTTGTAACCGCCTCCGCCGAATTTGCCGCCCGCATGCAATTTGGTCATTACCACTTCCAGGGCGGATTTTTTCTCGGTCGGGTGCATATCCACCGGGATGCCGCGCCCGTTGTCGATGACGGTGACAGACGAATCGGGGTGGATGATAATTTCGATACGTGTTGCCACTCCGGCCAGCGCCTCGTCAATCGAGTTGTCCACCACTTCATATACAAGATGGTGTAGAGCCTTGATGTCCGTGCCGCCCACGTACATGCCTGGACGGCGCCTGACAGCCTCCAGTCCTTCCAGGACCTGGATATCTTTAGCGTTATAACTTCCGTTGGTTGCCATAAATTCCTCTAATTTGCTTTAGCTGAAGTTGTCTGTTGTTGGAGTTGCGCCAGGACAGCTGTCAGCCAGGCGTTGATATCACGATAATATATGAAGCTGGCGGCCAGCAGTGCGGACGAGACGAACGCGTGCCCGCCAATGCCCACCAACATCCACCACGAATTAAGTTCGGGGGTGTTCCACAAAAAGTTCAGGCCTGTATTGATCAACACGAATACCAGCAGAAATAACCCGGTGTTGGGCAGGGTAAAGCGCACCATCCGCAGGCTGCCCAGAATGGAGCGGAACGCGTCCAATTGCAGGATGAAAATGCCGTGCGCCGAGAAAAAAACTGGCATTGCCAACCATACCAGCAGCAGGGCGCCTGCAAAAAACATGATCTGGCCAAGTATCGGGCTGAAGAACGTGATCACGGAAACCAGTAAAAAGGCAGGCAGGCCAAAAACGAACAGGATTCCCAGCCAGATGATTGAAAGGAAAGTTGTCTGCTTGACGGACTTCCACAGCGAGCGCGTTTCCGGTTGGAGTGTTATGCCGGATACCCAATAATAGTAGATGGCTCCGACCAGCCAACCCACCAGGATCAACAGCAGCGCCCAGCCAATGATTCCGAAAAATGAGCCGGCATCCAGGTTCGGCGGGGCTCCCAGCGGGGATTGTCCGGGATTCTCGAAACTCAAAAGGCTCGTGGCTCCCACCGGGAAAGTGCGCAAGATGATGAAAAGGTTGAATCGGTTCGCAAAATTCGTCCAGAGCTGCTGGATAGTCGGCACGTCCGGTAGACTGGAAGGCAAAGCACTTGCCATTGAAGGCAGGTTGTTGATCAATGGCTGGAAAAAGCTTTTTAAGCGCAGGTGCGGGCCAAGCCACAGGAACAGGTCGAGCAATACCGGTGGCAGGATGACCATGATGTTACTTGCAACGGAATCAAATCCCCGCACCAGGGAGGTGATCAATCCAGGCGGCGGAGGTAGTTTACCTTTTTCAGTTTCCATAGGGATTGATTCTACCACACGGACGAATTCGCACGGATGTTCTTTAATGGGGCCTTTGGCAGACTGCTCGACCCTGTAAAACTCACCAGATATCCCACCGCTTGCGTGAAAATAGTACTTTTGGTGGACTGAATAATATTATGATTTATATCATTTTTATAGTATATATCTAGAGACTTGGAGGATGTGCCTCCAATCCCCAGTTCACCATTTTGGAAAGGAGTTTAATGGTATGAACGCAATCGATGTCGTCAAGGCCGGATTGACCGCGGTCGAAGCTGGCCAGATCAAGGAATATGAAGAACTACTCTCGGATGATATGATTTTCGCCGGTCCGGTGCCTCAGCCGGTTGGTAAACGTGAATTCGTTGCCCTCCAATCTGCCCTGGTTATCGCCATGCCGGACTGGAAGTTTAACGCCACCGACTTCAAGCAGATGGGCGACAAGGTGACGGCCATGCTCCAAATCACCGGCACCCAGACTGGCGAGTTGAGCTTGCCGATGCCAGGTTTGCCTAAACTCCCGCCAACCGGCAAACACGTCTCCATCCCCGCCCAACTGACCACTTTTACCGTGAAAAACGAAAAGATTTCCAGGGTCGAAGCGGATGCCGATCCCAAGGCCGGAGTGCCCGGCATCCTGTCTCAACTGGGCGTGCCAATGCCGCAAATGTAAGCCTTTGGCGGCCATTGCTTCAATCAAAACTGACATGGGCGATTAATCTGCCCAAACTAAATGATGCCCCGGGATCCTTAACCCCCGGGGTGAATTCAATTACTCAGGAGGATTCTGCCGTGTCAAACAATTCTTTTCTTCGCAACCGTATCAGTCTGACTACGCTGCCGCTTGCCGGGTTGCTGGCTGTGCTCGGCCTGCTCCTGCGCGGCCCTTTTGGAAACCCCTCCAATAATCCATCTGCCTTTGCACATGCAGCAGCTTCACCCAATTTTGGAACGGCCTGGGTGATCATACTGCTTGGATCAGTGGTTCGGATCTATAGCTTGATGGTTCTGTTTGCCATTCTCGCGCAGACGCGTGCAGCACGTTGGGTGTTTTGGGCCTTGCTGTTCAGCTTTGTGTCAGAGGCGCTCTTCCTCTCACTCACCGGTATCCTGGCATTCGCCACTCCCGTCGCTGCCAAACTGTACTTGCAAGGCGATACCGGCTTGATAAATGTGCTGAAGGCAGGTTTCTTTAGCGGCCCGGGTTTGGCCTTGCTGTATCCCTCCGGCCTGATCGGCACGCTGGGATCGATCCTGTTCAGCATCGCGATCTACCGTTCCAATCTACCGGTCTGGGCCGGGATAATTTATGCGCTGACCACGCCCTTACTGGCCTTCGCGCCGGCGTTCTCCTATATCCTGGAATTGCTCGGCGGAGTGCTGTTGTTGGTCAGTGGTACCTGGATTGCGGTAGCGGTTTGGCGGCACCAGCCTGCCAGTGAAACAACCTCCCGGACAGGTCAACCAAGCCTGATGGGTCAGGCTTAGCCTGCTTCAAGGCTAGGGTTTTGCAACTGCAGGTCTCTGACATTCTAGAGACCTGCAGTTATTTTGTTCTTTTTTAGCTCGATCTCAAGTTAATCAGGCAGCCGGTAGCGCCACCTGCGGCAGGTGCTGCATGGCTTCCATCACCGCTTCGACCGGATATTCGAAATCTTCCAATTCGCCGTTCAGATAAGCCTGGTAGGCCATCATATCGAAGTGCCCATGCCCGGACAGGTTGAACAGGATGACGCGTTTCTCGCCTTTGGCCTTGGCTTCCAGCGCCTGGTCGATCGCCACGCGCACCGCGTGCGCTGATTCCGGTGCCGGGATAATGCCCTCGGCCCTGGTAAACATTACAGCTGCTTCGAAGGTTCCTATCTGAGGTACAGCCTGTGCCTCAATGTAACCGGCGTTATACAGCGCCGATAGCGAGGGGGCCATTCCATGGTAGCGTAACCCGCCTGCGTGGATTCCGGCTGGCATGAATGTGTGTCCGAGGGTGGACATTTTGACAATGGGGGCCATCTGGGCTGTGTCTCCGTAATCGAAGGCATACACGCCTTTGGTCAGCGAGGGCGTTGCAGTCGGCTCAACGGCTATCAGGCGGGTGCGCTGCCCATCCTTCAGGTTTTGGCGCAGGAACGGGTAGGCGATGCCGGCAAAGTTCGAGCCTCCGCCTACACAGCCTATGACTACATCCGGGTACTCCCCGGCCAGGTCCATCTGCTTGAGAGCTTCCTCGCCGATGACCGTCTGGTGCAGCAGTACGTGGTTCAGCACGGAACCAAGGCTGTATTTCTTCTTCCCGCCCGACTTGGCGGCCACTTCCACCGCTTCCGAGATGGCGATCCCCAGCGAGCCGTTGTTTTGCGGGTCACTGGCCAGCAGGGCCCGCCCATAATCCGTGCGGTCCGAAGGGCTGGCAAAGACCTGCGCCCCGAAGGTCTGCATGTAGATGCGCCTGTAGGGCTTCTGGTTGTAAGAAACTTTGACCATATAGACTTCCAGGTCAAGGTTAAAGAAATTGCAGGCCATCGCCAGTGCGGTGCCCCACTGGCCGGCCCCGGTCTCGGTGGTCATGGCTTTCGTCCCGGCCGCCTTGTTATAGAAGGCCTGTGGGATGGCGGTGTTCGGCTTATGGCTGCCCACCGGTGACACCGACTCATTCTTGAAATAGATGTGGGCGGGTGTGTCGAGCATTTTCTCCAGCCGTCGGGCGCGCACCAGTGGAGTGGGCCGGTACAGCTTGTAGATCTCACGCACTTCTTCCGGGATTTGAATGAACTTCTCGCTGCTGACTTCCTGCATGATCAATTCCATCGGGAAGAGCACGGACAGGAAGTCGGGTGTCACCGGTTCTTTTGTGATCGGGTTCAGCACGGGCGCCGGCGGGACTGGGCTGTCGGCATTGATGTTGTACCAAAATTTTGGCAGGTCGCTTTCGTTCAGCATAAAACGGGTTTGGTCAGACATG
>JADGQB010000110.1 GCA_017882145.1 Anaerolineales bacterium | reverse complement strand
GATGATTGCGAGGAATATCTCCTCCAATGTCGGCTGTTTTTCCACATATTCCACCTTTGCAGACGGGAACAGCTTTTTCAGATCCGCGAGTGTGCCGTTCGCGATAATTTTCCCTTCATGCAGAATGGCAATTCTGTCCGCGAGCTGTTCAGCTTCCTCCAAATACTGTGTGGTCAGGAATATCGTCGTACCATTATCAGCAAGCTCTTTGACAGTCTTCCAAACCTCGATGCGTGCCTCGGGGTCAAGCCCGTTGGTCGGCTCGTCGAGGAAAATGATCTGCGGTTTTCCTATAAGGCTCATGGCGATGTCGAGCCTGCGGCGCATGCCGCCCGAATAAGTGGAAACCCTGCGGTCGGCGGCTTCGATCAAGCCGAAGCGTTTCAGCAAATCGTCGGCAACCTGACGCGGATCATGGAGGTGCCGCAGCCTGGCGATCATGATAAGATTTTCCCGCCCGGTCAAAATCTCGTCTACAGCGGCAAACTGCCCGGTCAGGCTGAGCGACTGCCGCACATCATCGGATTTTGATGTAACATCGAATCCGTTTACGGTGGCGGTTCCGGAGTCCTGTTTCAGCAGCGTGGTGAGGATTTTGACAATCGTTGTCTTGCCCGCGCCGTTGGAGCCAAGCAAGGCGAAAATACTGCCCTTTTCTACCTCGAAATCTACGCCCTTCAGGACATGCAGCTGCTTGTAGGACTTTTGCAGTCCTTTACTTTGAATTGATAAGTTTTGCATCATCGTTAATCCTTAGATAACGGTAACCTTTGATAAATCGGCTCCCAGACCTTTGAGCGCGGCATAGGTCAATTTATCCATCGTCGCGCCGTCAAAACATATGGTTTTGATAGCACGGTAATATTTCTTGGTCAGGGACCACGGCGGTGTAAAGGACACATTTTTGAGGGTTGCGCCCTTAAAGGTAACTTCGTTTAGCGCCGCCTCGCCAAATTTGACGCCGATAAAGGTCTGCCCATCCAGACACAGCCCTCGCAAATCGGAAAGCTTAAAATCCACACCGTTGAATGTACAGTTCTCAAAGACCGTCTTCCTAAGGTCGGTCATCGTCAGCTTGACGTCGACCAGTTTTACATCGGTGAATTTCGTCCCGGTCAGCTCTAGCGTGCTGAATTCGGTGCGCACAAGAATGGCTTTTTTGAAACTTGCATCCGCAAGGTCAGTGACGTAAAAGTTGCAGTCTGTCAGATTTGCGCCGTCAAAATTGGCTTCGCGCACATCGCTGGCCTTGAACGAGCTGCCGGTCAGGTCTGCACCTGAAAAGTTGGAGCCGCGCAAAGCACTGGCTTCAAATTTCCCTTTATGCGCGGTAACGCCCGCAAAATCACTCTCTGGCAGGTTGCTGGCGCTGAAGTTTGTCAGCACCTGTCGCTCCAGCGAGCGGGAGAGGTTGGCAACCTCCTGTACTGTTTGTTCGATGTCGCCAATGCTGTCAATGGTCATCTCAAAGGCGGTTTCATCATCCTTGCCTTCGGCTTTGAGTTCACGGAACCGCTCCTGTAAATCGGAGAGTAGGTCAGCCTTTAGTTCGGCGACGCTTTTTACTCCATCGTAAGGCGCAAAAACGCCGTTCAAATAGTTTGTCAATTTTTCATTCATAACATCACAGCTCCTTTACAATAAGTTATCGAGTACGCGCTTTGCATACTCCCAATTGCTTTTGTTGTTGGCGTAAGTGCACTTACCCTTTTCGGTAATCCGAAAATATTTACGCCGTCCGCCCTGAGATTCATCGCCCCAGTACCACTCGATATCACCGTCTGCCTCAAGCCGCCGGACGCAGGAGTACATTGTGGCTTCCTTTAATTCATACTCGCCGCCCGAGAGCTCGGCAATCAACTTAACAATCTCGTAGCCGTAGCGATCAGCTTCGGATAAGAGCCGTAAAATCATCGTATCCGTATGGCCTCTGAGCAAATCCGATGAGATCTTGTTATCTGTCATAATATTTCTCCATAGGTGTAATATACACCAAAGTACTATGTCTGTCAAGGTAGTTCTCCAGACATAGTACTTCGTGGTCAGGACGGAAATTAAACTCCAAATTACAGAGTACTGCGTAAATAACCGAACCAAAATCTTGTTATTTTCGAATACATTGATTAAGGAAATTCAGTTATTTACGTAAGAAGCAGTAGAAGATAACCATTGTTTCAGGTTTTACTTCTAAGGAATTATGGGTATTCAAACGCCTGAAGATGTAAAAAATATTTATTTACAGCCCCCATAACTTTTGACTTTGGGCAATAACCTCTCCAGTTTTATTCCAAAAGCTTTTTCAAAGCTCCAAAGGAGATAATTTCACTGATACTTTCTACAAACCTGATATTTTCCGGAGCATCACTAGCCAGCGCGCTGCGCAGAATAATTGGCGTTAGATCGAGATCTTCGGCGCCTCGATAAGTGGATAACACACAATATTGAGCACAAAACCCGCTGACGATGACCGTATCGACCTCCAGTTCATGCAGCTTGCTCAGAAGGGGGGTTTTGTTAAAGGCATTCTCGTAGGTTTTATGGATGCGAATATCCGAGGGAAGAATACTCAACCCATCCGGCAATTCAAACCCATCTTCCCCGGGGATAAGTTTGTCGTTTTCATCCATATGCTGAATGCAAACAATTGGCAGATTTTTCTCTCGAAATAGCGCTATCGCTGCATTGATAGTTTCGACAGCCTCATTAAGCGATTGTACGGTTTGAGCGGCAGATTTATAGAACTCTTTCTGGACATCAATAACAAATAGAGCTGGTTTCATGGAATTACTCCCTGTCGGTATATATGGAAATCAAGCCTGATCTACCCCCCCACTACCTGCTCCAGATATTCCAGGAATGGTTTCATTGCTCGGCAAACCCTCACTGCTTTTTCTGGAAAATCAGCCGCCAGCACCTGCGGATCCGGGAAATAATGCAAGGCGGTCACCTGCTTGAGCTGCAGCAGCTCGATTTCCGGATGGGAGCGGTCGTAGCCTTTCGGCGCGGTTTTGAGCCGCTCGCCTTCGATCTTCCCAAATGTTTCGAAAAACGGCTTGTTTTCTGTAATGGCCCTGAAGGCCTCGGAATGATGGTCGACCGCTTGCCGGAACCGATTGATTTGCTCCGGGCTGGGCATATACAGCCCGCCCGCGATCAGCGATTGGTCTCCGGGCTGGATGGAAACATAATATCCCTGGTGTGCGGATTTCTTACCGCCCGGGGCGATGATCGCTGAAAGGTTGGTATGGTAAGGGGATTTATCTCTCGAGAAGCGGATGTCACGATAGATGCGTGTGATACATTCCCGGGCCGTCAGGCCTTGCAGATTATCGGAAGTCCTGAGTTCATCGATCAGGCTGTCGATAAAGACTTCAAATCCAGCCCGGGCCTCTTCATAAGCCGGACGGTGTGGTTCAAACCAGGCCTTTTCATTGTGCAGGTTCAAACCTCGAAGGAAATCAAGGATTGGATGAAAGTCGGTAGGTTTCTTCATGCTTATTTCGCTTTCCACTGCCTTTATTCAATGTCGGCTTACCTGTCATAAGTATAGGAGGAATCCGTTCAAAAATCAACCGCCAGCCATGTGACAGTCACCTTCATTAAGCACTCGGCTTTTTCGGGTGTCCAGGTGACTGTCACATGACCTCAGACCCATCAGATACCTCAAATTCCTCATATCCCTCATCTCCCCTTAAATACCTTAGACACCTCAAACACCACAACCAAATCTGGCTCCTCTGGTGCTGTTGGTGCCTCTGGTTCTTCTGGCGCCTCATATTCCTCAAATACCTTAGGCACCTCAAACACATACCATCTGGCACCTCCGGAGCTTTCGTCTCCTTTGATATAATACCTCCTTCCAACCATCCTGAATCTCGTTACCCAGGAGTCATCCATGCCGCTCTTCACCCCCGGCCGCCGCTGGCAGCCCCCCTATTCCCCTTTCAAAAAAGACACCTTCGGCCGTTTGCTGCTCAGGAGCGCTGAAGTCGTTACCAAGGGCCCCATCTTTGGCTGCCGCATGTGCGGGAACTGCCTCTTGCAGGAGACCGCTTTCATTTGTCCGATGGAATGCCCCAAGGGCCTGCGCAATGGACCCTGCGGCGGCTCCACCTCGGAATATTGCTATGTCGACAAGACCCGTCCCTGTGTCTGGTACCATATCTACGCTCGTTCGTTCAAAATGGGCCGTGAGTCGCGCCTGATGGAAGTCCTGCCCCCGCTGGATTGGGAGAAGGTCGGCGCCGAGACCTGGGGGGATGTGGTCGGCCAGGTGCGCCAGAACGGCGCCGGCAAGGTGTTCAAAGGATTACTCTCCGGCTCTCCCCAGAAGCGCTCGGAAACCTGGGAAGGAGTTTTTGGACCGGTGCGCCAGCCGGACTGGTGGCAGGGTGATTCTGCCTATCATGCCCCGAAATCGAGCGAACCTGCCTCCGAGTTGGAACGCGCCTTGCGGGCCGGCAAGTTCGTGGTGGCCTGTGAGATCGCGCCGCCGCTCTCGGTCTCCATTAATAAGCTCAGCTCCAACATCGACCTGGTACGGCCCTACGTCACCGCCATCAATTTCACCGATAACGCCTCCGCCACCCCGCGCATGACCTCCTGGGCCAGCAGCAAAGTGGCCATCGAACGCGGCGCCGAACCGGTCATGCAGATCGCCGCGCGTGACCGCACGCGCGCCAGCCTGCAGGGCGAGATCCTGGGGGCCTGCGCCCTGGGCGTGCGCAACGTCTTGTGCGTCACCGGCGACAGCCCGGTGCTGGCACCCCGGCCGCGCGGTCGCATGGACATCAATGACCTGGATTCCATCCAGATGCTCTGGATCCTGCGCAAGATGCGGGATGAAGGCCGTTACCTGGATGGGCGCGAGATCAAGTTCCCGCCCAAATTCTTCCTGGGAGCCGCCGCCTCGCCTTTTGCCTCCGAGCCGAAGTTCCAGGCTCTGCGCGAGCACAAGAAGGTCAACGCCGGGGCGCAGTTCTTCCAGACCAACCTGGTCTATGATATCGAGCGCATGGAGCTCTGGCTGAATGAACTTGCCAGGCGCGATATCCTGGATAAAGTCTTTATCCTGGTGGGCATCACCCCGCTGAAGAGCCTGAAGATGACCCGTTTCATGACCGAAGTGCCGGGGGTGTATGTGCCCGATACAGTCCTGAAGCGCATGGAAGCCGCGGATGCGGCCGGGAACGCCCAGGAAGAAGGCGTCCAGATCGCGCTGGAACTGGCCCGCAGGGTCAAGGGCTACGAAAAGCAGGGCATCCACGGCCTGCACATCATGCCGGTAGGCTGGGAAGATATTGTGCCGCGCATCGTGACCGAAGCCGGGCTGCTGCCGGAGGGAGTTGCCGCATAGTGTGCATACAGGAGTCATTGCGAGGGCCGGTGTTTTTTCGGCCCGTGGCAACCTGTACCACGCAGTGGCTTCTCCTCCCCATCTGCTGAGATTGCTTCGTCGGGAAGAAAACCCTCCTCGCAATGACAGGAAACGAGCGGATGCTTCCTTGGACAATCCTTCCACCTGTACTTGCGGCTCGTGCAAGTATCTGTGGTGAAAAATAGTTCTTAGACAGTCTCTTACTGTTAGCGAGGCACGCATGCCAGGTTCTTATCCAAATCAGATCGATCGATATCAAGATGGGGACTCTCATCCCGCCTTAACCTCCCAGGCGGTCTTATGACCAACCGCAGGATCATATACAAGCCCATTCCGGATGCCATCCGGGAACTCGTTCATAAACACGGCGGTGATCGTTCTGATGTGCTGGAAATCCTCCGAGACCTGGACCGCCAGCAAAAGTTGAACCCTGAATCGGTCACGGATACTGCCCGCGCCCTGGGATTGCCCGCTGCAGAGCTGTTTGGAGTAGCCACTTTCTATTCGATGCTCTCCCTTGCACCCAGAAAGAATGTGATCAGAGTCTGTGATGGTCCGGTCTGCTCGGAAACGAAAGCCGCTGCCTTGAGACAGGCTCTCGAAGCACAGGCGGGCGGCGCGTGGAGCATCGAAAGAAGCTCCTGCCTGGGGTTGTGCGACCGGGCTCCGGCAGTGCTGGTGGGGGAGCAGCCAGCCGGCCCCGTGCAGGTCGAGACAGTCCCGCAGCTGCTGCAGGGCTGGCGCGGTGACCTGCCGGATTATTCCCAGGCCCGCCAGGGGGAAGTGCGGGTCATGCTCGCCAATGCCGGAAAGCTTGAGCCTGATTCGATCGACTCGGCCCTGGCGAACGGCGCTTATGCCGGGTTGAGCAAGGCGCTGGCCTCCACACCCGAGGCGGTTTTGGGGCTGGTGGAAGCCTCCGGGTTGCAGGGGCGCGGCGGAGCCGGTTTTTCCGTCGGACGCAAGTGGCGTTTTGTTGCCCAGGCAAAGGGCGATCAAAAATACATCCTCTGCAACGCGGACGAATCCGAGCCGCTCATCTTCAAAGATCGACTCCTGATCGATATTGATCCGCATCAGGTTCTCGAAGGGATGGCAATCGGCGGATATGCATGCGGGGCCAGCGAAGGCTATATTTATATTCGCGGCGAATATGCCGCCCAGGCGCGCCGCCTGGAACGCGCCATTGCGCAGGCTGAACAAAAGGGCTGGCTGGGCAGCAACATCCAGGGCACCCCCTTTACCTTTAACATCCATGTCCATCTCGGCGCCGGGGCCTACATCTGCGGTGAGGAAACCGCGTTGATCGAGTCGCTGGAAGGCAAGCGTGGCGAGCCCAGGTTGCGACCGCCTTTTCCCCCCAGCCGCGGCCTCCACGGCTGCCCGACAGCCGTCAACAATCTTGAATCATTTGCCGTGGTAAGGCACATCCTGAATAAAGGCACGGATTGGTGGAAAGCGCTCTCCTCCTACGCCGTCCCTGGGACAAAGCTCTACATGGTTCTGGGAAAGGTCAGGCGGCCGGGTTTGTTTGAAGCCCCCTTCGGACTGACCCTGCGCCAGATCATTGAAGAATTCGGAGGCGGAATGGCGGATGGGTCCTCTTTCCATTTCGCCCTCACCGGCGGGGCAGCCGGCACGCTCGTCGATCAAAGCCTGCTGGATGTACCCATCGATTACGGCTCGTCTGCCCGGGGTATCTCCATCGGGGCGGGTGGCTTCCTGGTCTGCGACCAGACGGTTGCGCCGGTCAGCCTGCTGCGCGAATTGATGCATTTCTTTGCAGTCGAATCATGTGGAAAGTGCACCCCCTGCCGCGTCGGCACCTGGCGCGCCCGCGAAATCCTCGGTCACATGCTGGCCGGGGATGGCCGCCCGGGTGATGTGGCTGAACTCAGGGCGCTTTCTGATAACCTGCTGCTGGCCTCCTTCTGCGGGCTGGGCCAATCCGTATCGGTCCCGCTTAATTCCGCCCTGGCTCATTTTGCGGATGAATTCCAATCCTACGAACACGGGTAGAAAGGCTGCCGAATGTCTGTAAATCTCACAGTCGATCAAAAAAAGATCCAGGCGCAGGCAGGCCAGACCATTCTGCAGGCCGCCAGGGAAAATTATATTGATATTCCAACCCTGTGTTTCCATAAGGATCTATCCCCGACCGGTAACTGCCGGATCTGCATGGTCGAAGTCGCCGGTCAGCGCCTGCTGCAAGCTGCCTGTGTTACTCCTATAACCGAAGGAATGCAAGTGGAGACCCGCAGCCCCAGGGTGGTTCAATCCCGCAAGCTGAACCTTGAGCTGATGCTCGCCAACCATCCGCAAGACTGCCTTACCTGTGACGTGAGCGGGGAATGCGAATTGCAGGACCTGGCCTATGACTATAAAGTCAATGTGCCGGCCTGGGGTGCGAAAGGAACGCGTTATCTCCCGGACAGCGATCCCAATCCCTTTATTCGGGTGGATATGAACCGCTGCATCCTGTGCAGACGCTGTGTCCTGGCTTGTGCTGAGATCCAGGGCCGGGATGTTTGGGGTGTGGCGCAGCGCGGCTTTGAAGAACAGATCGTTGCCGGCGCCGGGACAACGCTGCTGGAGGCGCGCTGCGAATCCTGTGGTCAATGCGTGGCTTACTGTCCGACCGGAGCGCTTTCGAACAAGCTGAACTATGGGCTGGCGCGCGCTCATCAGGTCCGGAAAGTAATGACCACCTGCGCCTATTGCGGTGTGGGCTGCCAGTTCGATCTGCTGGTCAAGGGCAACCGGGTTATTGGCGTCTCTTCCAATCCCGGCGCCCCGGTCAATGGCATGGCGCTGTGCGTTAAGGGACGCTATGGCTATGATTATATCCATCATCCGGACCGTGTCCTTACGCCGCAGGTGCGGCGTTATTTACTCGAAGGCAGGCAAAAATCGCGGACTGGCAGCGAATGGGATTGGGTCAAGGTGGATTGGCAGGTTGCGCTCCAGTTGACCGCCGGGAAGTTGGCTTCGACGCGCAGCTCGTTTGGTGCGGATTCCATCGGCGTCCTGACCTCTGCCAAATGCACCAATGAAGAAAATTACCTGATGAATAAATTTGCACGGCAGGTGATCGGGACAAATAATATTGATCACTGCGCCCGGCTTTGACACTCCAGCACCGTGGCCGGTCTGACCACTTCCTTCGGTTCGGGTGCAATGTCCAATTCCATGGACGATATTGCAGATTTTGCCAGGGCAATCCTGGTGATCGGGTCGAATACCACCGAGCAGCACCCTGTTTTTGGGACCATGCTCAGGAGGGCGGTGCGCAGGCGTGGAGTCCAGCTGGTTGTGGCCGATCCGCGCCGGATCGACCTGGTTGATTTTGCGGTCCTGCACCTTCAACAAAAGCCGGGTACGGATATCGCGCTGGTCAACGGGTTGATGAATATCGTTCTGGAAAAAGGCTGGGAGGACCGGACTTTTATCGCCGGTCGTACGGAAGGCTTCGAAGATTTCCGGGAGACTGTCCAGCGCTACCCTCCGGATAAGGTGGCTGAAATTACCGGGGTGCCTGTCGAACAACTCTACCGGGCTGCGGAGATCCTGGCCCTGCAAAAACCGATGGCGGTTATCTGGGCCATGGGCATTACCCAGCATATCGTCGGCGTGCATAATGTGATGAACCTGGCCAATTTGCAAATGCTGCTCGGTAATATGGGTCTGCCCGGAGGCGGAGTGAATCCGCTGCGCGGGCAGAATAATGTCCAGGGCGCATGCGACATGGGCGGGCTGCCAAACGTTTACCCGGCCTACCAGGTGGTGACCAATCCGGAATCCCGCAGGAAGTTCGAAACTGCCTGGGGTGTCCCGCTGCCAGATAAGGTTGGGCTGACTGCCACCGAGATGATCCCCGGAGTTCTTCAAGATAAGATCCATGCCCTTTATATCCTGGGCGAGGATCCGGCCACGTCAGATCCGGACAGCGGGCATGTTCGCAAATGCCTGGATGGCGTCGATTTCCTTGTGCTGCAGGAAATCTTTCCATCCGAAACTTCCCAATTTGCTGATGTCCTTCTTCCGGGCGTAACTTTTGCCGAAAAAGAAGGCACCTTCACCAACACCGAACGGCGGGTCCAACTGGTCCGAAAAGCGATTGAGCCTTTGGGCCAGGCGCATCCGGACTGGCAGATCATCACCGATCTGGCCAACTTAATGCTGGCGGCAGGCGAGCGGCAGCCGGTCGATGGAACCCATGCAGGCTGGCAATATCAAACCCCCGCCAACATCCTGTCCGAGATCTGCGCGTTGACTCCCTCTTATGCCGGGATCTCCTATGCGCGCCTTGAAAAAGGCGAACGGTTGCAGTGGCCGGTGCCGAACAGCGATCACCCGGGCACGCCCATCCTGCATATCAATAAATTTGCGCGCGGTGTCGGTAAATTTGCGCCCCTGGAGGATATCCCGCCTGCAGAAATCCCGGATGATGATTACCCGATGCTGCTCAGCACGGGCCGGGTACTTTACCATTGGCACGGCGGCTCGATGACGCGCCGCTCGGCCGGCCTGTCCGCCATCTACAACCAGGCCCTGGTTGAAGTAAACCCTGAGGACGCGAACCGTTTGGGATTGAAAAACCAGGACCGACTGCGGGTGACTTCCCGGCGCGGCGCCATCGAAGCCGAGGCGTGGATCACGGACCGGGTTCCATTGGGCGTGGTGTATGCGAACTTTCACTTTCCCGACTCCTCGGCCAACGAGCTGACGATTGCCGCGCTGGATCCCATCGCCAAGATCCCGGAATATAAGGTCTGCGCAGTTAGAGTGGAATTGGTACAATCCCCGGAAAGTTAAATAATTACCGGCGCCGGCGAGGTGATAAAAAATGGATATTCGCAAAATCTATGGCTATGCTTTACAAAGGGAAATTGAAGGCAAGCGCTTCTTTGAGACCAACGCGTCCCGTCTGAGCCATGCCGCTGCAGTGGCGGCTTTTAATAGACTTGCGGGCGAGGAGCAAAAACATATCGAATATGTCCAGGCCCAGATCAATGCGCTGGAAGCCGGGAAAACCGCGGATGTCGCCTTCGGCCTGGAGTTGGATAAGTCCGGGGTCTTTTCCCAGCGCGCTGCAGCCGAGTTTATCGATCAAACCGTCCTGGAAGCCATGGTGCCCGATCTGCCGGTCCTGCGCATGGCGTATCTGATCGAGCAGGATTTTGTTGAATTCTATGAACAGGCCGCTCAAAAAACGGACGGCGAGGTGCGCCAGGTGCTTGAAACCCTGGCAGCCTGGGAACGACGGCATGCGGCCTTTTTCAAGCAGCTGCATGATCAGGCTTTTGATGAATATGCAAACATGCCCTGGGGAGGCTGAGCGCGCATGACAGGTCCGGATCCAACGTTCAACAAATCTCCTGGCAGGTTGTCCCTGGCAGTTTTGGCAGGCGGTAAATCCGAGCGTATGGGTCAGGACAAGGCCCTCAAACCTTTCCTTGGGCGGCCTTTGATCGAACGTGTCCTGGAACGCCTTTCCGGTCTGGCAGAAGAAGTCATTGTGACAACCAACCGGCCGGATCGGTACACCTTCCTTGGTCTGCCTCTATATCCCGACCTGCTTCCCGATCGCGGCCCGCTTGGAGGCCTTTATTCGTCAATTTCTGCAGTACACTTGCCTTTGATGGCCGCCGTCGCCTGTGATATGCCTTTCGCCAGCCTGGCCATCTTTGAATACGAGCTCGATCTGCTGGTCAGGAAGAATTTGGATGCAGTCCTGCCGCGCGGCCCGCGCGGGACCGAACCCCTGCATGCAGTCTATCGCTGTGAAACCTGCCTGCCGGCAATCCGTTCGGCCCTGGCGGCAGGCGAAAGTAAAGTGATCAGTTGGCTGCCGGAGGTGAAGGTTCAATACCTTTCCCCGGCTGAGATCGCCGAAATCGATCCGCTCGACCTGGCCTTCTGGAATCTCAATACACCTGAAGCGTTTGTTGAGGCGGAGCAGCGCGCCAGGTTGGAGCAAGGTAGTTAGGAAATCCAACGATATAATTACCGTCAGTTTTTGCGAAGGTCTTTTGAAAAATTCATTTTGATTTATAAGAAGGAGATTTTATGCATACAATCTTAAAAGGCGCCAGCAAGGAAGT
>JADGQB010000372.1 GCA_017882145.1 Anaerolineales bacterium | reverse complement strand
AACCTGAGTCATTACCCGGACCCTCACAGCCTTAAACTAATTGTACAACAAGTACCCACCCAAAGACAAATTCAATACGCGCAACAATCTGATTAATTATGAAATTGATCTTTATAGCAATCCAGCTCCCCGGGAGGCCTGGCAAATATAAATCTCGGGATGCAAACCGGTCCGGCGTTCATATTCCGGACCGAGCGACCTGGCGAAAGCCCCGGCCCGGTCGCCCACAACCAGGTTGACCGTGCAGCCACCAAACCCGGCCCCGGTGAGGCGTGCACCCAGGCAACCAGGCAGATCCTGCGCGATCTCCACCATCGTGTCCAGCTCGGGAGTGGACACTTCATAATAATCCCTCAGGCTGGTGTGACAGGCATTCATCAACTGGCCAAACGCGCGCGTCTGGCCCTGCTCCAGCAGTGGGATGGCCTGGCGGGTGCGCTCGATTTCTTCCACGATATGGCGGGCGCGTTTCTCCACTAAAGACGGCAATTGGTAACTCAAGCGGTTGAACGACTCCACGCTGACATCCCTGAGCGCTTTAATCCCCGGCAGGTCTTTTGACAATAAACGCACGGCCTCTTCACAGGCTGCCCGACGTTCGTTATACCCACCCGAGGATAATTTCCGCCGCACCGAGGTATCCGCTACCACGATGAGTGTGTCTTCAGGCAGGGGCAGGCTGCGGTATTCCAGCGAACGACAGTCCAGCAACAGCAATCTTTCCAATTCCCCGCAGGCGGAAGCGAACTGGTCCATGATGCCACAGTTCACGCCCACGTAGCGGTTTTCCGCCTTTTGTCCCAAAAGCGCCAGCTGCATGGGTGGCAGAATCCAACCGCCCAGGGTGCTCCATGCCACGCCAAATGCCAGCTCGATTGATGCCGAGGAACTCAAACCCGATCCACGCGGAATATCGGAAGAGAAGGCCGCCTGCATCGCCGGAGTGGAGAGATCCGCGGCCCCCAACGACCAAGCCACCCCGGCCGGGTAGAGGGCCCACTCGGGCAAAAGTGAGTCATCCGGCTGAACTTTACCAGGCAGCGTCTCCGGAGTAAATTGGGCTTCCTCGGAAAAATCCGCCGCTACGAGCGTGGATAAATCGGTCGATGCCGGGGAAAAAGCAACATAGGTGGCACGGTCAATGGCAGCCGGCAGTACGAAGCCATCGTTATAGTCCACGTGTTCCCCAAGCAGATTAACGCGCCCGGGAGCACGCGCCACATAACGCGGCAGCTCTGAAAAGCGCTTTAAATAAGCCTGTATGGCGGTTTCGCGGGCGTTCATGAGCGCCCTCGCAGTTTGTAATGCACCCCGGGCAATCCCTGCAGGCGTTCGGCCGCGCTCTCGGGAGTGATGTCGCGCTGAGGCATGGCCAGCATTTCATAGCCAACCATGAATTTGCGCACCGTTGCCGAGCGCAATAAAGGCGGGTAGAAATGAGCATGCAATACCCATTCGGGGTGGGCCTGCCCATCGCTGGGAGCCTGGTGAAAACCCATCGAGTAGGGAAAGGATATTTCGAATAGATTATCGTAGCGTGTGGTAACCTGCCTGAGTGCTTCCGCCAGGGCGGTGACCTCAGCCGGGGTCAAGTCTGACAGAAAGGCTGCCGGACGGTGTGGCACCAACAAGATTTCGAATGGCCAGACTGCCCAGAACGGTACCAGAGCTGAAAAATGTTCGTTCTCGAAAACAATCCGCTCCGAGCGGTGGCGTTCCTCGGCCAGGTAATCGGCCAGCAGAGGCATGTGATGCTCCTCGAAGTAAGCGGTCTGGGAGGCAAGCTCTTTGGCGATCTCATTAGGCAGCTGCGACTGCGCCCAGATTTGACTGTGCGGGTGCGGGTTCGAACAACCCATCAGCGCGCCCTTGTTCTCGAAAACCTGCACGTAGCGAATAAAATCCATTGCGCCCAGGTTGGAGGTTTCGCGTGCCCAGGCTGTCAGCACGTTCCCGATGGCAATATCATCCAACTCGGGCAGGGTCAGATCATGGCGAGGCGAGAAACATACCACCCGGCACATTCCGCGCTCGGGGCTGGAGGTCAGCAGTGGATGGGATGGGGAGGAACTCACCTGCGCCGCATCCGGCAGCAATGCCGCGAAATCATTGTCGAAGATATATGCGCCGGTGTAGGGAGGATTCTTAACCCCACCGGCGCGCTCGTTCCCGGGGCAAAGATAACAGGTCGGGTCATACTGCGGCAGATTTTCGGTGGGAGTCTTCTCGACCTGACCCAGCCAGGGACGCCGGGCACGGTGCGGGGAGACAAGCACCCAGTCACGGGTGAGAGGATTGAATCGGCGGTGAGGGCTTTCGATCATTGATATTTTTCTGGTGGGTCTAAATACGGCAGCAGGATAACGCCCATTATAGCATTCCGATTGATAGGAAAAAAGAAAGGAACTGGATACATGAAATCTCCACACTTTACCTGCTTTTCTCCACAATTTCTTCACATCTATGAGGTATCTTATTATTCTAATCTTCAGAAGAAGGAGTCAAGAAATGAGTAAAACACAAAAGGGTTGGATCATTGGCGGGGTCGCAGTAGTGATCATCATTGCGGTAGGGCTTCTCATCGTCAGCATCCGTGGACAAGCCAGCGGTAACTCCAGTGGCACATCCGCCTACCAGACGACAACCATCCAGCTTGGTACGCTGACATCCACGGTGGAAGGCACAGGCACAGTTGCATCGCTGCTCTCGGCGAATCTCAACTGGTCGACCGGCGGGCAGGTGGACAAGGTGAATGCCTTGATCGGCGACCAGGTCAAAGCCGGGGACATCCTGGCAACCCTGCTGCAAGACTCCACCCAGAGTACGTTGGAATCCAACCTGGTCACTGCCCAGCAGAACCTGGCCCAGTTGACTTCTCCTGAAGCGATCGCAAATGCCAAAATAGCCGTCACCACGGCCGAAACAGATGTTATCAACGCTCAAGCTGTGGTTAACAACCAGCAGTATTGGAAAAACGATGCACTCATTCAAAATTATTATGCCAGCGATGTAATAGCCAAGGCCAATTTGGATGCTGCGCAAACAAGATATGATAATGCCCATGTAGGGCAATACATCAATAACACCGGAGATGCCGCGCTCTACCAGGCGCTCTATAATGCCCAGCAAGCCTACAATACGGCCCATTATTATTACAGCCTGTATTCGCAAGCGCCCACCCAGCGACAAACCGATGGGGCCCAGGCGAATCTGGACCTGGCCAATGCCACTTTGGCAAGCGCCAAAACCTATCTGGCAGCCCTGACGGGTGGGGATGTTCCTGCAGACGCGACCGGGGCAGATCTGCTGAAGCTCAACCAGACCAGGCTGGCAGTTCAGGTCGCCCAGGAGAACCTGGATGGACTCAAGGTCACCGCTCCGTTCAATGGGACGATCACCCAGGCAAATGCAATCCCCCATGCAGTTGTCGCGACAGGGACACAGGCCTATCGAATTGATGACCTGTCCAACCTGGCAATCGCTGTCCAGGTGGTTGAGATCGACATCGATCATGTCAAGGTCGGGCAAACCGCCACGGTCACATTTGATGCCATCCCCAATAAGACCTACAAGGGCAAAGTGCTCAAAACAGACCTGGCCGGTACAGTCTCTCAAAACAGCACTACCTTCATAGTCACAGTCCAACTTACCGATGCGGATGCCTCTGTCAGACCGGGCATGGCCGCCAATGTCACGATCGTCACCAACCAGGTCGAGAATGCC
>JADGQB010000371.1 GCA_017882145.1 Anaerolineales bacterium | reverse complement strand
GGGAAAAATCCCGCAGGCTTTGCGCCGTCAGGTCGGGGTGAGGAAAGCCGGAGATATTTTTGTGACAATCCGTGCAGTTCAAATCTTTATGGGCGGATGCGGCAAAATGGCTCTGGTCAACGGTCAGATAGAGGATTTCTCCATTGGGCAGGGTGCTGGTCATTCCCGGCTGGCTGTGGCAGGCCAGGCAGGCAGCATTATCCGCGCTCGGGCTCGCATGTACCGCAGGTTGCGCAGACGATAATTTGGCTGCCGCCACTGGCCGCACAAATCCTGCAATGGCAATCCCCATCAACCCGAACCCCAGTGTAAAAACCAGGATCTTCAGGAACAAAACTCGCTTATCCTTATTCATTAATTCTCCTGTAGTGAAACTTCAGGGAGCTGTAAAGCCGGGCATGGCGATAAATAATTGCTTTTGGAACTGGGCTATCAATTTCTACAGATAAAGCGGGGACGGCCAAACCGTCCCCGCTTTGCGTTGCTTGGTTGTTACACTTGCATTTGCTTGGTCGCACAGATGTCGCTGTCAACTGATCCGGTCGGATCGATCCAGATCATATCCATTGAACATCCGGGCAGCCTGTTTTGCCCGATCGGCCCAAATTACTTCAATGCGGCTATCGACGCATCGATCAAGGCTTCAGCGTAGGGCATATTATGGACGCCGTTACTCTTGTCTTCGACGGCAACCAGCAGGTAGTTCCATAGGGCGCCCGCTTTCGCGGCCGGGTAAGACCCGACAACTGGAGCACCGGTTTTATCGAGCAAGCCGGCACCTGTCAAAGCGGTTTTAAGGGTTTCGATCTTGGCTTGCAGCGCCGTTACGGCACCGTTCATGTCGAAGGTCGTGGCATCTGCGTGGCACTTCGTGCAGTTTGCTACGGTTGGCGTGAAGGTGTGGTCAGCGTTTTCGCCCTTGCCGCCCATATGGCAGGCAACACAGGTATCCGTGACATTTGAATAGTGCGGGCTGGGAGAGCCTTTTACGTCACTGGAACCACCCACACCCAGCAAAAAGGTGCTCTGCGGCCCGTGGTGTGGACCCCAATGGGTACTGTCGACTTTGATCGTCCCGTCCGCCGCCGCGGCAGGCAGGGCGCGGCGTGCCTGGTGGCAGTTGGCGCACAGGTTACCTGCGCCACCGTCGAAGGTCGAGGCAGTCGCAAATTGGGCCACCGGGGCGGAAGTCCGCAGGGCATAGTCGGCCGAGGTATAGGTGGTATGGATCTCGTGGCAGGCGCGGCAGTCCTGCCTGGACGGATGCGGATCACCAGTGGTGACCTTGTCCGGGGTCAGGCCGGCAGCCAGCATGTCGGTGAATCCTCCGCCAGAGTGACAACCGGCGCAGCCAGCCTGGTAACCTTCCCCAATGAAAAGTTCACCCATTCCGTGCTGGGATGAAGCCCATTCTTCCTGCTTGCTGAAGAACAGGTCGGTTCCATTATGGCATTGGGTGCAGGTCAGGTCAGCTGCTGTCGGATTCGTGGCGTTCGTGCCGGCCGGGCCCGCAGGACCCGCCGGGCCGACCGGGCCCGCAGGACCCGCCGGGCCAACCTGACCGGCAGGGCCGGCGCAGGCCGCCAGGAAGAAAAGTCCTACGACCAGCACACTTGCCAGAACAATTGCTTTTTTGATCGACATTTCTACATTCTCCTTTAAAGTTGTAGTGGAATGCTTTTGATTGAACAAAAAGAAATCGAAAATTTCTCGGCCACCTCCTGTTCGGAGAACACCCCAATAAAATTGGGGCTCCATACCCAGCATTGGGTTTGTACCCCCAATATAAATGAGAAACAGGTTAATATCAAGGCCTAAATGAGACCAAATATTGTTACATATGTCACAAGATATGCGTGTCATTAATCACAAAGGGCTGGGTTGAATTGGTGTAAAATACCCAATGGAATTCAGATGAACCCAGTACAGTTTGATACAGTTTTAGTGTTGGTGTTTTTTATCTACGGGTTGGCCTTTTTCAGCCTGGGGATGACCCTGGCGGTCGAGAGTGGCAGGTTGCCAGCCCTGGCCGATGCACAGCTGCTGCGCCCGCTGGCAATCTTTGGGTTGATCCACGGCACCCACGAATGGCTGGAAGCCTATTTGATGCAGGCCGAGGCTTATGGAGCGCCCATGCCGGTTTGGCTGCCCTGGTTCCGGCTCCTCCTATTAATTACCTCTTTCATTTTCCTGATCATCTTTGACATACAGGTATTCCGGTTTCACGCCCTTAAATTGGAAAAGACTGGCTACCTGCTTCTAAGTCTCCTTGGACTCTACGTTCTGTTCATCCTGGTAAACGCATTTCTTGCCATTCGTTCCACGAATGTTGCCTGGTTCGACCTCTTGAATGTACTCGCTCGTTACCTTCTGGCTGTCCCCGGCTCCATCCTGGCGGTTTTTGCCCTGCTTCTGCAGGCCAAAGGTGCGCCCGGCCAGGAGCGCCCGCACCTCATCACCCACCTTACAGTCGCTGCCATCGGTTTTCTCATCTACGGCCTGGCCCAAATTTTCGTCCCGAAAGTCGATATGTTCCCGGCCCGCTTTATCAATGCCACTGATTTAAGAAGTTGGCTTGGGTTCCCCATCCAGGTGGTTCGCGCCGGGGCGGCTATCTTGATCACGTTGGGTCTGGTCCGGGCCACTCAATTGGCGGAACGCGAACGCCAGCGCCTGGCGGCTGCCGAGCAAAAAGCCCACCTGGAGGCCCTCGAACAACGTGACAATCTCCGGCACGAATTGCTCTTTCACACCGTCCGTGCCCAGGAGGATGAACGTTCCCGGATTGCCCGCGAGCTCCACGATGAAACTGCCCAGGTGCTTACCGCCTTTTCCCTCAACCTGGCTACACTTCGTACCTATATCGATATTGTCCCTGAAACCACCCCTCTGGTTGACCGGCTGCAAATTCTTTGCAAACAAATGTCACAGGAACTCTATCGTCTTGTCCATGATCTGCGCCCGGCACAACTGGATGATCTTGGCCTGATTCCCGCCATCCAAACCTTAAAGGATAGCTATGCATTGCAGGGTTTGGATGTTTCAATGTCAGTGCAGGGAAAAAGCCGGCGGCTGGATGCCATCGTTGAAACCGTTCTTTTCCGCCTGATCCAGGAAGCCTTGAACAACGTTCTCCGCCATGCCCAGATCCAAAGCGCTCAGATCCTGGTCAATTTTGGGCCGCAGGAAATTATCGTAAAGGTCAGCGATGGCGGGATTGGCTTTGACCCCGAAAAACCCCTTATTCCTCCTCACGGATGGGGATTGGCTGGGATGCGCGAACGGGTGGAGTTGATCAAAGGCAATCTTCACATCGAATCCAGGCCTGGAAAGGGTACAACCGTGGAAGTCATCGTTCCTAATTCAATGGAAGTGGTCAAGGAAGGCTCATGAAGAAAATCCGTTTGATGCTGGTTGATGATCATGAAGTCATTCGTGTGGGTCTGAAGACCTTCCTGCAAACCCAGCCTGATTTCGAGGTGGTCGCCGAAGCCGGTAACGGGGAGGATGCCGTTGACCGGGCGATGGAATCTCATCCGGATGTGATCCTGATGGATATCACCATGCCGGGGGTGGACGGCATGGAGGCAACCCGCCGGTTGCGGGTGCTTTGTCCTAAATGTTTGGTTCTGGCCCTGACGGTGCATGATGATAAGCAGTATCTCATGCAAATGCTGGCAGCCGGGGCCTCCGGCTATATCACCAAGCAGGCAGCCGCGGAAGAACTGGTGGAAGCCATC
>JADGQB010000021.1 GCA_017882145.1 Anaerolineales bacterium | reverse complement strand
GCGCGGCTTTTTCGTGGCAGGGAACTGGTTGGTTCCAGGCTGGCCTGGGCTGGTTTTGGGTACAGCTTTTCACCTTCGATCCAAAGGTTCCGATATGAAATGAGTATCGAAAGGCTCGCATGACTTCGGTGTTATTGATCTACCCTTTTTTCAAACCGCGCCGGGATCGGTCGGTCTTCCGTTTCCCACCGCTGGGAATTAGCTATATTGCCGCCAGCTTGCAACAGGCGGGGCACAGTGTACATTTAGTCGACTGCACCTTCCTGGACAAAAAAGAAGCCCTAAATCGAGCGTTGGAGACCAAGGCGGAGGTAGTGGGTATCTATGCCATGGTGAGCATGCTGGATGAATGTTTATGGTTCGCCCGGCAACTGCGTCCAACCTGCCGCCTGCTGGTCGCCGGAGGTCCGCTGCCCACCTGTGATCCCGAACCTTTCCTGAATGCCTTCGATGTAGTCGTGCGCGGCGAGGGGGAGCAGACCATGCTGGAACTCGTGCGGGCATATCAAGAAACCTCTGACCTGGACAAGATTGCCGGGATCGTTTATCGGAAACATGGAGACGGTGTGGCAAAAACCGAACTCGTTTCCACACCCGAAAGGGCGTTTACAAAAACCCTGGACCGGGTCCCCTTCCCTGCCCGCTCGTTGCTTCCGAATGAGAGTTACATCCGTTACGGAAAGAAGAAATACGGCTACTCGATCACCACCGTGATGAGCACACGCGGCTGTCCATTCCGCTGCGAGTTCTGCAGCAACGTGGTCTTTGGCGGATCCTACCGGGAGCGCTCTCCGGAGAATGTTGTCGACGAGATCGTTGAAGTCCTGGATTTGGGATACGACCGGATTTCTTTTACGGATGATGTATTCACGATGAAGAAGGAACGGGTGGTCAAGGTCTGCCAGGAGATCCGGCGACGAGGTCTTAAGTTCAATTGGGAATGCCTGGGCAGGGTGGATGCATTGGATACTCCAACCGCACTGGATATGAAAGCAGCCGGCTGCACGCGCATCTTCTTTGGGATCGAATCCGGTGATGAGCAGATCCTCAAACTTATGAATAAGAAAATCAGCATAGAACAAGCGCGGCGAGGAGTGGAAGCCGCACATAATGCTGGTCTGCAAGTCGGAGCCTTTTTTATCATCGGCTACCCGGGCGATACGGATGAAACAGTTTTAAAAACGCTCCGGTTTGCAAATTCGCTACCACTCGATTACCTGGGCCTGAGCATGCCCTATCCTCTGCCCGGAACGGACCTGTACAAAAGAACCAAAGACCGGATCAAGCGAGAGTGGCACCCGGACGAGAGCCCGTTCGGAAGTCACGTGCTAATTTTCGACGCAGATTTTTCCGAAGCAAAAATGTGGTTCGGGATCATGAAAGGCCATATTCAATTTGCGATCAAGAAAAGAATGGGGAAGCTGGCACCTTTGATGCAAAAGCTCTTCGAAAAGCCCAGCGATGCGCTATTCAGACTCTTGAGATAAAGCCGCCTTACAGAACAAATGGGGAATTAATTATTTCTTCCTTTCAGAGAATGCCCGCATGGTCTCGCTGATCCGGCGCTGCAGCCAATCCGGATCGAATTCCGATTCAAAAACGAAGGTAACTTCGTTTTCTTCGTTCCAATCCATGTTCTTATTCAACTTGCTCACGCGCTCGAATAATTGCGAACCGGGCAGCGGGAATGGAACGTTGAACGAGATGGCATCCAGCGGGAGTTCCAATGCGAAGCGGAAGGTTTCTTCGATCGATGGAACGGTTTCTCCCGGATAGCCGACAATGAAGAATGCAGCCACTTCAATACCGGCTTTTTGGAACAGGTGGACTGCCTTTTGTCCTTCTTCCAGGCTGGCCTGTTTCTTCATCAATTTGAGCGTTTCCTGGTTACCGGTTTCCAGGCCCAGATAGACTCTCCGACAGCCGGCCGCCTTCATCATTTGGGTAATCTCTTCATCGATCCTGCTTACGCGTGAAAGGCAGGACCAGCTCATCTGTCGGCCGGTCATCCGGTGGCAAAACTCCTTGAGAAAGGCCAGATCAAGGGTGAAATTATCGTCGGCAATCCACAGGCTGTCATAACCCAGTTGGCGGATCTGTTTGACCTCATCCATAACCAGATCGAGGTTCCGGCGCCGGAACAGGTTGCCAAAGACCGGCCGGGAACAAAAGTCGCAATTGAACGGGCACCCCAGGGTGATTATGATGGAGGTGGTTTTCGAGCCATCCTGGTCCAGCCACACCTTCTGATACGCGGCATGATCGAAATCGCCCCGGTATGGAAGCGGGAAAGACTCGAGTTGCTTTTCCGGGCAGTGCACAGTTGGATTTTCAACCTTCAGTCCGGTTTTCCGGATGAATAGCCCGGCATAGTTTTTGAGCGGCAATTTCTTCAGTTCCCGGCG
Organism: Anaerolineales bacterium; assembly: GCA_017882145.1. Lineage (GTDB taxonomy): Bacteria > Chloroflexota > Anaerolineae > Anaerolineales > Villigracilaceae > UBA877. The sequence goes on along the minus strand of JADGQB010000021.1, from coordinate 23,170 downwards.
GGAGGCCTTCAAGTCGAACAGATCTTTGCAAAATTGGGGAAAACTCAGGTCGACTTCGCCTCGAAAAACAATGTCGAAGGCTGTGCTGAAGTGCTCCGGGTAGAGCGTGGGTAAAGGGCCGCCGGAAACCAGCAGACAGTCAGGCAGGCTGGCTCTCAACATTTCAGCAATCCGGAAAGAATTCCGGCTCAAGGTCACCATCGTGTAGATCCCCACAATTTCGGGACGGTAAGCCAGCAGTTTTTCTTGAATCCCCTCAAAAGTCTCGAAGGTGCAATCGAAAATCCTGGTTTCGACCCCGATGGAGTGTAACTGACCGGCTAAACTGGCAGCGCCCAGCGGCGGGAATAACATCTCAGTCGCGGAGTGGGTACGGAAATACGGGTAAACCAAAGCAACTTTAGGCATGTCGGACTTTTTCTCCATTCAGGGATATTTCTAAAAAGATGCCTAGATTCCCAAGATATACACTTCAACGTAGACGAGCACGCCCAGCAAAGTGGCAAGCATATACAGTACATAAGCCGTCCGCATGAACAGCTTGTAATTTTTAAAACGCAGGCGTTTCGGTACCAGGTTATTCCCACGCAGTACAACGAATATTCCTAGTAGCAGGCTGATTGCACCAATAATGGCATGAACAGTTGTAACGGCATAATCCCCCTGCAGCAATTTTGTGGGTATACCCGGGAGAATATGTACTACGTATGACCTGACCATGATGCTTAGAACAACAACCGCATTGATCGAAGCCGACGTTGTTTGAACCCAGCGATGCGCTACGTAATGCTTGTGCCTGGCGAGCTGCCACCCAATGGTAAACAAAACGGCAGTAAACAGGATCAATATTAAAGTTAGATCGGAAAGGATGGGGGCATGTGTTCCCAGAAATCCAGGCTGGTTGAGGAAATTCATCAATGCTCTCCTGAACTCGGTCAAATCAGGCCAATGAAAGAATATTAATTATTGCCCCTATTATATACTTTTTTCCAAAGCCACAGGCAAGATTAAATTTGACGATGCAAAAGGAAGATGATACTATTCGAATAAAGTCGGGTTTTCGTTCATTTGAAAGAAGGAAGATATGGCAGATAATGAACTAGAAGTTGGTTCAGCTATGGCTGACTTCAAACTGATGGCGAACACTGGCGCAGAGATTTCTCTTTCTGAATATCGCGGTAAGAAGGTTATCCTGTTTTTCGTGCGAGAGTTTGAGTGACTGCAGTGCCGGTCGCATGTCGCCCAGTTGGGGCGCTTAAATAATGAGTTTGTACAAGCCGGAGCGCAAATCCTGGTCATCCTGGGCGATAGCCTGGAGCGTGCCAGGAAATATGCCGAGACGCTCAAAGCGCCCTTCCCGGTCCTTTCCGATCCTGAGCGTGCGGTCTATCATCGCTTAGAGCTGCGCAAGTTTATTGGTATCCAGCGGACTGCCTCTATTATCGTCGATCAAAACGGTGTGATCCGGTATATCAAACGGGCGGTCAACCCTATGACCTGGCTGCAAGAAAGTAAGGAATTGCTGCAAGCCGTTCAGTTCTAAACGGTTTGCGTCGTTTCTCTTCCCAGGGTGTACAATAAAGGTAGTTTCGATTAAGAAACGATGCGAGGAAGTCTGCACCAGACCCGTTTTCAAAAAGGTAAAATAATGACCGAAGAGCCTAAAACACAACACAACGAGCAGGAAAAGGAAAGAGTAGAGCGCCAACAAGAACGGCAGAATCTGGAGCAGGAGCAAGCCCAGGACCGAAAACCGCATCTGCAAGAGCAGCAGCAGCTGGAGAAACAACAGGAGCAGGAACGGAAACAGCGCCAGTTGGACCAGCAGCAATTGGAAAAGCAGCTCGAAGAGAAACGTAAACAACGCCAAAAAGATCAGCAGGAGTTGGAAGCTCAGCAGAGACACAAGCAGCAAAAAGGCTAGATTCGGAAGGGACGCGCACATATGCGCAGAAATTGATATAATCGCTCTACAACAACTCGGTGATAATTTTTTTCGAACAAGGAGTGACCACCATGGGCGACAGAGGAAGTAAAGATAAAGGCAAAAAAGAAGAACGGAAAAAGGCCAAGCTCAACCCCAAGGAAAAACGGAAATTGAAGAACGAGAAGAAAAATCCCACCACCTATGGCGGCGCCATACCCAAATAGATGGATTTGAGAAGGGCAAAGCGCCTAGTGAAATAGCTTGCGATGAATGGCAAGCTATTTTTACATGCTTACCCTAACCGATAGATATCCAAGTAATCTTCGTGCCTGCAAACCAGTTCTTATCCAAGCACATAATCTGAATCGGATCCGAAACTCGCATGAACGAACAAGAATACATTCCATCCATTGCCATGAGCATTCAGGCCCATCCCGACGACCAGGAATTCACCATCGCCGGAACGCTGGCCAAATGGGTCAAGAACGGTTGCAAGGTAATTTCGGTGATTGTCACCAGCGGCGACGCCGGGTCGAACGATCCTGCCAAGGGACCAGACTATAAACCCATCCTGGCGCATCTGCGTGAAGACGAACAGATTGCTGCGAACCTGGTTTTGGGGATCAAGGAAACAGCTTTCCTGCACTACCCGGATGGCGAACTGGTTGCCAGCCTGCAACTGCGCAAAGACCTGACCCGGCTCATCCGCCTATATAAACCGGACCTGGTTGTCACCAGCGACCCCACACGCGTTTTCTACGGTTCAGATTACACCAACCACCCCGACCACCGGGCGGCAGCCGAGGCGGCGGTATATGCCACTTTCCCTTCTTCTGAGACGCGCCTCATTTTTACGGATCTATTGGATGAAGGCTACGAACCGCACAACGTCAAGAAACTTTACCTGCACGGCGCCGAAAAGCCGGATGTATGGGTTGAGATCAGCGAAACCCTGGATCTGAAAATTGCCGCTTTAAAGAAACACGTCAGCCAGTTGGGAGATTGGGATCCCGCGGATATGATGCGCGAATGGGCGGTCGAGACCGGCAAGGAAAAAGGGCTGAAAGCCGCCGAGTCGTATAAAGTGATGAACCTGGTGGAAGATAGACCGGAGAGTTGACCGCAATTGAGGGGGTTGAGTCCTTATACAAATAGGGGTTGGTACGAGCGTCCGGATTCGATCAATTTGCTCCTTTCATCCAGGGACAACGGAGTGTAATTCTCGCAGGCCTTAAGCACCAGGGGGAGCAGGCGGATATCGCCGGCAGTACAGATGCCGGTAACAGCATGGGAGAGCACAAAGTTGACCGCCGGTTGGATCTGCTCCATCGCCTGGAACGGCTCGTACCAGGTGGTGGCCGTCTTTTCTTTTTCACCCCAGGCTCCAATCGCAATGGATTTGATAACCATCAGCCCTACATCTTTGGCGTGACACTGGCGGATAAGTTCTTCGGCATCCTTGTAATAATTTGAATTTCCTGCCTGGATAAAGTTGAGCGGGAAAGTGACCGAGTCGAAGTCAAAGCGCCGCAAAGCCTCCAGGTAGATCGCCGGTGCATTCACCCCATGACCTGTAATACCAATATGGCGGATCAAGCCGGCTTGTTTTGCTTCCTCCAAAGCTTCCAGGGCGCCGCCAGGAGCAGTCACTGCATCCAATTCCTCGAAACTGGTGATGGCATGCAGCTGGTATAAGTCAAAGGCCTCGCTCTGGAGAAGTTCGAGGGACTGGTGCAGCTCGGTCCAGGCGCCTGCCCGCGTGCGTTCCATCGTTTTACAACCCAGGAAAAAGCGGCTACGTTCCCGCCGCATCCAGGGACCAATACGCTGCTCGGCCTGCCCGTAGGAAGGAGCCACATCAATGTGGTTTACCCCACTGGCAATCACCAGCTCCATCACCCGGTCAGCTTCCGGCTGGCTGATCTCCCAGAAGGCCGCCGCGCCGAAGATGGCGACCGTGCTCAAGTGTTCTGTGCGACCAAAGCGTCGAGTTTCCATCATAAGCGACCTCCTTTATTTTTCGGTGCCCTTGACCAACAGCAAGGCCACCGAACTTAGTGTAAAGAGCATGGCGTAGGCGGCAAAAACCGCAAAATAACCCAGGCCCATATAATAATGGTTGATGGCATCCGCCACCAACCCGCCAATACCCGCTCCGACAATCCCGGCCCCGGCCCCGGCCAGGTTCGAGATGCCCAGGTAACGCCCGGCTTCACCGGGCGGCACCAGGTCGGTTCCTAGCGCCCAGTTGGCTGTCATGAACAGCCCGGTGGCAATCCCGATGATGGTCCCGGCAACATAAACGATCGCCAGTTGCGGCACCCAAATGGTGACCAGCAGCAGGACATTCCCGAGCGCGGCCACAATGCCGCTGATCAGCACCAGGCGCCTACGTCCCACCCAGTTCGCGATCCAACCGCTGAAGATGGCCGTGATAATGATGAACAGTCCAATCACGGAGGTCAAGGTTCCTGTCAGGCTGGAGGCTTCTTCGCCGGTCAGTTTAAAGGCATACATCACGAAATAGAAAATGGATCCTTGCAAGGAGGTGACCGCTGCCAGGAACATCAAGCGGTTGGCAATCCACCAGACGAAAGCGGATTGCTTGCGGGCTTCCTGGCCCAAAGTCCCCAGGCAGCCCGCCCAGACTCCGGCGACAACTGCCACGAGCATCGCCATCGCACCGCCCACGCCGATACCCACCGATAGGGCCGTGGACTGGTTTGCGAATGCCAGAGTGATCAGACCTGCCAACCCGCCGACCAGACCGCCGCCCAACAAGCCGGCCACGGCTCCTATGGCAATCCCGCCCAGCATGCCCAGCACACGCAGCATCGGCGGCCAGAAGGGAGTGGTGGGTTTCTCCGGAAGTGGAGTTTCTTTGACAAAAATCATTGTTATAAGCGTTACCACCAGCAGGGAGAGTCCGGTGACGAAGATGGCCAAATCCAGATGACCGGCACCGACCAGCTTGGCAATCGTCAGCCCAACCAGGACAACCGGCAGCAACTCCATAATGGATTTAACCGCCGAGGCATGGCTGCGCTGGTCTTCCGGGACCAGGTCCGGGATCAGACCTTGCAAGGGACCGTGGGAAACGTTGGATGAAAACTGGATCAGCAGGATGGCGATTAACAACGCCCAATAATTTTGGGAGAGTGCGATTGCCAGCAGGAAAAGACAGTCGAACAATGCCCCCACCAGGATAAATGGCCGGCGCCTGCCAAAGCGCGAGGTGGACCGGTCACTCAACATCCCGGCCGCGGGCTGCACCAGCATGGCAATCACCAAACCGGCCGAGCGCATGCCTCCCAGGGCGGTATTCTTGATGGCCTCAGGCGCAAAAATGCCAACGAGATAGGGCATGAAGATCGAGCCCAGCGCGGTATTACGGATATTCAGGCCGAGCCAGAACAGGTTGATGGAGAGATAGTCGTACCAGTGCAGGCGTTTCATGAATTCTGCCCTATTCTCCAATGATCTTCACCAAAACGCGCTTGCGCCGGCGACCGTCAAACTCCCCATAGAAAATCTGCTCCCACGGACCGAAATCCAGCCGGCCTTCGGTCACGGCCACAACCACTTCACGCCCCATTACCTGGCGCTTCAAATGAGCGTCGGCGTTATCTTCTCCCGTCCGGTTGTGCCAGTATTTTCCCAGCGGTTCATGCGGTGCCAGCCCTTCCAGCCATTCCTCGTAATCGTGATGCAAGCCGGACTCGTCATCATTGATAAAGACCGAGGCTGTGATGTGCATGGCGTTCACAAGGCACAAACCTTCGCGTATACCACTTTCTTTCAACGCCAGTTCCACTTCAGAGGTAACATTAACAAATCCCCGCCGGTTGGGCAGATTAAACCAGAGCTCCTTGCGATATGATTTCATAATTTCCTCACCAGCTCTATTGTACATTCAAATGGAGGGTTTCGTAAAAACGACTGTTCGGGAATCGCCGCACTATTAGGTAAGATAGGGGTGTTGCACCGGTTTATGTTGGGGGTTTATAATGCGCGGCCTATGCTGAAATAGCCAGGAACACGATACCAGCGGGTTCCGAGTATATATTCTGGTTAAATCCGGCCATTTATCGGTAAACCAGCAATTGCAGGTGAAATATGAACAATATTGTTAGTGAAATCCAGGCCAAACAGCTTGATCTTGCCAGGGCAGGCGATCACGGGGCTTTCGAAGCACTTATCGAGCCGTACCGCCACGAACTGCTCGCACATTGTTACAGAATATTGGGTTCTTACGAAGACGCTGAAGATATGCTTCAAGAGACTTTCTTGCGCGTCTGGAAACATCTTGATTCATACGAAGGCCGGGCCTCACTGCGGGCCTGGCTGTACCGGATCGCCACCAACGTCTGCCTGGACGGATTGGATGAACGCAAGCGACGCGACCTGCCACGCGATCTGTATAGGCGCGGGGATCCATCCCAGCCGCTCCCGGCAGTCGCTAAGGAAGCCGCATGGGTTGAACCATTCCCGGAGGATTTGATCGACGACCAGCCGGATGCCTATCCCGAAGCTCGTTACGATCAACGTGAAAGTATCACCCTGGCGTTTGTGGCTGCATTACAGGTTCTGCCCGGAAGGCAAAGGGCTGCCCTGCTCCTGCGGGATGTCATGGGCTTGAGCGCAGAGGAAGCTGCTGCCATCCTGGGCATATCCTCCTCTGCGCTAAACAGCCTGATCGAACGCGCCCGTCTCGGTCTCAAGGGAACTAAAGAACTGCATTCTCTGGCTATCAATCCCATAAATGAGCCGTATGCATCGTTACTGGCGCGTTATGTTTCCGCCTGGGAGAAAGCGGATTCATCTGCCCTGATTACAATCCTGCGTGAAGACGTTGCCCTGACCATGCCGCCTCTACCGGTGTGGTTTGGAGGCCGGGCAGATGTAGGCAATTTCCTGGAAAATAGGCTTTTCAAGCGTGGTGAGCCGGTTCGGGTCCGGTTGGTTCCTGTGCGCGCAAACGGCTCTCCGGCCTTCGCCGTTTATCAAATGGACCGCCACGAGGAGTTTCGGGCAGCCGGACTGCACATTCTTACCATTGAGAAGGATGAGATCGCCGTTATCGACGATTTCCTGACCTTTGACGGTCAGCTCTTCAAGCACTTCGGACTTCCAGTCATAGTTTAACCGATGAATTTGACCAGATTTATCCGTCTTATTAATTGAAAACAGACGGATTCTGTCAAACTCAAAAAGGAGAAAACTATGAGTAAAGATCTATCGTTATTCCTGCTTTCCATCCGAGGCTCTTTAGCCGACCAATCGGTGGAGGCAGCCCGCAAGACCCACAATGAGACCGCCGGCGCACCCGCCAATGTGGCAGCCGCCCAATCCCTGGGGGATGTCAGTCATATGGTACATATCCCGGTACAACCTGACGGCAAAGGCGCCGGCGAGTTCCTGATCCTGGACATCTGGAACAGCATGGATGGCTTGAACCAATTCTTCGCCAACCCAACCGTCCAGGAGCAGGCCGGCCAAATCTTCACACGCCGCGACCCGGTTGTCTGGATGCCCGCCGAGGGGTTCGTCGCTTATCATATCCCGGCACCTTTCGGCCAAAACGAACGCATCGTCGCGCTGGTGCGCGGTAGTGTTCCAAGTGTGGATAAGGCAATGAAGATCCACAACGCTGGAGCTGCTTCTATGATCAACCAGGCCCGCAAAGCCGGGAACCTGTCTCACGAAGCTTATTTTCGCATGGCCGCCCCCGGATCCCCGGAAGCGCTTGAATTTTTCGCTGTAGACACCTGGATGGATTCCAGCCGGATGAAGGCCTATTACGACCAACCCAGTTTCATGCAAACCCTGGAAGGGTTGTTCAGTGCACCACCGGACTTCTCGACCTGGGCCCACCCGAAAGGCGATTGGGTGGAGTGGTAGGATAGCCTGATTTTATGCCCGGCACATCAAAGCTGCCGGGCACTTATTTGAACAGTCCCATCTTTCTTATTTTGTCTTAACGTATCTTCCTTCAAAACGTGTATACTAATTGCTATTACAACCTTTTCAGGTAGACTATGTCCAATATATTCGACTCGACCAATTCAGTCAAAACCTCCTTATCGGCACAAAACTATATCGCCTCCGACGAAATCGCTACCATCGTCTACCTGGCCCAGAAGCTGGGGAAACCCTTGCTGGCTGAAGGTCCTGCCGGTGTAGGCAAGACTGAACTTGCCAAGGCCATCGCGGGAGCAGCAGGATACGAACTCATCCGCCTGCAATGTTATGAAGGCCTGGATGAATCAAAGGCATTGTACGAGTGGGAATATTCCAAGCAATTGCTCTATACCCAGCTCCTTCGGGATAAATTGAACGACAAACTAGGCAATGCTGCCTCCCTGGCGGAAGCCGCTGACCGGATTGCCCGTGAGGAAGATGTTTTCTTCTCGCACAGGTTCCTGCTGCAACGGCCGCTCTTACGCGCCATCCTGAGCGAAAAACCGGTGGTTCTCCTGATCGATGAGATTGACCGGGCCGACGCCGAGTTCGAAGCCTTCCTGCTCGAAATCTTGAGCGACTTCCAGGTTAGTGTGCCAGAATTAGGCACCCTGACTGCCAAGCACCGGCCGTTCGTTGTGCTCACATCCAATAACACGCGTGAACTCTCCGAAGCGCTCAAGCGCCGCTGCCTGTACCTGTTCATCAACTATCCGAGCCTCGAAGAAGAGTTGGCGGTGGTCCATCTGAAAGTTCCCGGCCTCAACCCCAAGCTGGCCCGCCAGGCAGTCGAATTCGTCCAGCGGCTGCGCAAGGCTGACTTGCGGAAATCGCCATCCATCAGCGAGACCCTGGATTGGGCCAATGCCCTGGTTTCGTTGAATGCCGCCAATATTGAAAAAGATACGCTTGAAGACACGCTCTCAGTATTGATCAAGCATGAAGCAGACCTGCAAAAAGTGAAACGCCAATTCATGGCGCCGCCCCCACCTCCTTCAGCTCGTCCAAGGCTGGATGAGAATAACAACCTGAGGCGTTTCTCAGGGAATTAGTCACCTTTACAAGGATCAGCCGCTGACTTTGTGGCATACCTCACCCACTCTTGCACCTTGGTTAAAACCGGGTGTAATTGAAAATAAGTGTTCTCCTCAATAAACAATCGGAGGAAGCATGGAATCCCGAATTTTACAGTTGGTTTCCGCACTGCGCTCCAGCGGAATACGTGTATCACTGGCAGAAAGCGCCGAAGCTTTTACGGCGGTTGATTTGATGGGGATCCACGATCGTGAACACTTCCGTCTGTCCCTGCGCTCCACCCTGATAAAGAACGTCAACGATCTGCCAACTTTCGATAAGCTTTTCCCGCTTTTCTTCGGCACCGGACAGCCTCCCATGATGGGCGGGAATGCCATGGATGAATTAACTCCTGATGAAGTGCAAATGCTGGCTGAAGCCTTGCGCCAGTTCAATGACGAGTTGCGCCAGCGAATGCAGCACATGTTATCCGGGGAACCGCTCACGCAGGAAGAATTGGATATGCTCTCCCAATTGGCCGGCCTCGACCGGACAACTGACCTGAACGCTCAAAATTGGATGACCCGGCGCATGCTGCGTCTGATGGAATTTCCTGAGGTTCAGGAAGCCATGCAGGAGTTGTTCGATCTGCTTGCGCAAATGGGTATGGATCCCGGCCGTCTGGAACAGTTACAAGGGCTGCTTGGACAAAATATGCAGGGTGTGCAAGAGCAAGTCCATGCCTGCGCCTGCAAACGCATCGCCGAAAACCTGAGTGAGCACCCACCGATCGATCCGCTTGATAACCTGATCAACCGCCCGTTCGAGGCGCTCTCGGAAGCAGATAAAAAGCAGATCCAGCACGAAGTTCAAAGACTGGCGGCTACCCTGCGGACCCGAATCGCCTTGCGCCAGAAGCGCTCGAAAAACGGGCAGTTGGATCCCAAAGCCACCTTGCGTGCCAATCAGAAATATCAAGGCGTGCCAATGGAGATCCGCCACCGTAACCGGATCCGCAAGCCGCGCATCGTGGTATTGTGCGATGTCAGCACTTCCATGCGTTACTGCTCCGAGCTAATGTTGAGTTTCTTATACTCGCTGCAAGGCCAGGTTCATAAAACGCATGCTTTTGCCTTCATCAACCACCTGGAATACATCTCTGGCGATTTCAACAGTACCAATGTGGATGCAGCCGTCCAGACTGTTATGGAACGGATGCCAGGCGGGTATTTCAACACCGACCTGGGATGGTCGCTGAAGGATTTCATGGCTGATTACCTGGATACGCTTAACGCCCAGACAACATTAATTGTCGTCGGGGATGGACGCAACAACTATAACGACCCGCGCCTGGACCTGTTCACGCAAATGTCCCGGCGGGCTGCGCGCACCATCTGGCTCAATCCTGAAGATCCGAACCTGTGGCATGGCGATAGCGATATGCCCAGCTATGCCCCGTTGTGTACGAATGTCTTGAAGGTTGGAAATTTGCGCGAGCTGGCAGGCGCGGTTGACCAACTCCTGACAACATAAGATGGGTGGGTTATTTCGAAGCAGATAGAAGCGCGATCAATAAACTGAGATTTTCTTGGGGATATTGGCAAATTCGCAAAAACTGAAATTAATAGGATAACAGCTTCAAAGTGGGAAAAGGCACGCCTGCCAATACGAGGCATGATCGCTCCACCAATGGAGCACGTACTTTTGCCTTATTATGGCATCGACGGCAGTTTATGTCCTGGATTACGGCCTGGAGCTTGCCAGTCTGGATGCAGCCGGCATGCTTTTTTGGAGTAAGGTCGAGTATATCGGCATCCTGACTTTCCCGAGGATCTACCTGATTTTTTCGACTCAATACAGCGGATACGCAAAATGGCTGACCCGCAGAAACGCCACTCTGTTGTTCATCCTTCCAGTAGCTTTATTGATGATCAAGTTTTTCGACGGCCAGCTCCACCTTATTTATTCCTCAGTTAACCGGCAGTCCGATCCCCTTGCTAGCATTTACACGCGTCCTGCTGTATCTGGTTGTGACGTTATATAACGTGCTGGTAGTAACGCTGGGAAACTATTTATTGGTCCGTAAATGGCGTTTCGCCTCTTCGTTGTACCGCTGGCAGACTTCGGTCATATTGTCAGCGGCGCTGGTTCTTTATTTGATGTATGGGTTTTATTTGAGTGGTATAACCCCTGTCCCAGCTCTAAAAGATCTGGATATTAACCCCTTTATTTACTCGCTTTGGGGGCTCGCGACCGGTATCGCGATCTTCAAGTATCGCTTGTTTGATCTTGCGCCAATCGCCCGCGAGACTCTGATAGAAATGCTTAGCGATGGTGTGGTCGTCGTGGATGCACATGCACGGATCGTGGATGCCAATCCGGAAGCTCAGAGAATGTTTGGTTGGGAAAAAACCCCAGTTGGCCAATCCGTCGAAATACCTATGAACAATTGGATCAACCAGGCCCTCTTGAAGACATCAATGGACCAACAACAATTGAAACTCAATCCTTGAAAGACGGCGCGACCGTTTATTATGAGTTGACGATCTCGAGCCTCATGGATCGGCAGAAGCACAGGATTGGGTATCTAATCCTCATCCACGATATCTCTGGGCTCAAGAGAACCGAAAAAGAGATGGAAAAATTATCCTGGGGAGATGATCTGACCGGATTGTACAACCGGCGAGGTTTCAAGATCCTGGCCAATCAAACGATCAACATGGCTCGCAGGATGAAGCTAAATGCGACCTTGGTTTTTATGGATCTGGATGAGTTGAAATGGATCAACGACTTGTTGGGTCATGCTGCCGGGAACCAGTCCTTGATTGATACAGCTCAAATCTTGAAAAATGTTTTCAGGTCTTCGGATATTATCGCCCGCGTCGGAGTGGATGAGTTTGTCGCTCTTGCGATCGATTCAGCCGAAAACCCGGGTGAAAATATGCTGAAGCGCCTACAAGAACAGCTTGATATCCATAACACATGGTTCGACCAGGATTACGCGCTATCCTTCAGCATTGGATCGGCGCATTACGAATGGAATAATCCGCGTTCGCTGGAATTGCTGCTGGAAGAGGCCGACCAAGAAATGTATGCAGATAAACGGCAAAAGAACCACATGCGGACTTCCATTACGAACTCTACACCTGCCCTGGTTGCACTTGATCCCAGCCCACCTTATCGATGAATCGGGGATAGCAAAATCAATTATAAAATTCCCAACAAAACTTAGGGGATAATTTCAGGCTCCGGCTGCCTCCAGAAAAATACCTTAGCCGGGAAGCAAAGCATAAGAAAGAGAAGTATCATCACCAGATAAGGAACATTAAATTTCAACTGAGGTACCAGGCTTGATATTAATAAGAAGAATGATATTGTCAATGGCGCCAGGCTGGCATCCCGAGCATTCAACAAACCACGGCGCACCAATATCAAAAGCCCTGGCAACAGCGCCACAACTAACAAAGTCAGGTCATGATAATGCAGGTGTGGAACAGCAAAGAGGCTAACGGTAATCGCCACACCGAGTTGTTTTTCGCTAATTTCCCTGCTACGTGCCCACAGAACACATAGGCCGATCAGAGTCAATCCATAAGCGACCCATCCAATCAAATGGATGGCATCTCCGCCCAAACCTGGCATTAACCGCCACAGCAGGCCTATCAAGTTGACCATAACCGGTTCTTTTAATCCGTACCATTCTCCGCCGGCGCTCACCAGCAACAGGTTAAGAAAGCCGCGCATTCCTTCCACGCCCAGGACTGCCAGGCTTAATCCGCCCAGTATCCCGGCGCCTAAACCGAACCAACCAATTACCTTTTGTCTTCTGAACAAGAATGGGATGGCCAACAACACTGTAATTTGGGGGCGAATGGTTGTCAGTGCTAGTCCCATCCCCGCCAGCCAATCCCTTCCTGTGCATAAACCAACCAGGAGTAAGCAAGAGCCGAAGAATAAGAAAGCGGTATCTTGACCATTTAGCAAACTGACAAAAATGGGAAAGAACGTTAGCATGCCTGCCCCTGCCAGCCAAACATCTGCCTTGGCCCATCCGGCCCGGTATAATGATCTCGCCAATAGAACCGTTCCGGCTATAAAAATTATAAGCAGGAGTATTGCCCAGCGGTAAAAGGCAGTCACATAGTTTTCACTGATCAACATGGCCAGAATTGGGATTAGATAGGGAACATGGTTATATAACAAAACCTGTCCCGGCACCAGCGGAAACCCTACTAATGTCTGCTCCACAGCTTGCTGCAACCCCGGTTCATATACGTTCTGGGCCCCGTTTGTTTGGGCAATATGGCCGGCAGTGTAAAAAACAATGAAATCCGCACCCGTACGCTCCGCACGACTGCTTATCATCCGCAGCCATAAAACCGCATAAACAACTATCAGCGCAGTCAGGCCTGTGATAACAAAGACCCGACGAAAATCAATCCGCTTCACGGAGTTCCCCATCAGCAAATTTGACATCTAAATTCTCAATCGAACCGTGCGAGATTCGAGAATGCACAGGATTGGCAGAAGGATCAGTGCCGGGATGATCTGATAAGCCTGGGTATGATCAGGTCCGCCAAGCACCAGAAAGAGGCCCAGCATGAGTGGCTGCATGACAATAAATAGCAAGACCAGCCAGGCATAACGGCCTTTCTTATTCATTTTTAGTGACAGGGTCAGGCAGTAACCCGCCGGAAGCAGCATAAGGGTGAGGTTGTGCATCCAGCTGTAAGGTACCACAATCAGGTTAACCAGTAAGGCGGCGGAAAACAAGAAAAGCATCCGGTTGGAGGATATACTTTTTCCGCGCAAGAAAGGCAACCAGATCCAGCCTAGCCAAACCAGCAAAGCCACTGAAATGACGCTCGGAACAATCCAGGATAACCCAAGACTCAGGAACAATCCCCAGAGAGTACTTGTTACTTTGATGTAAGTATCCAGGTGGGTGCTGATGCCACCTCCAATGATTTGACCCGGAAAGGAGATGAACGGGAGCGAGATTATTGTTAAGAAAAGGATAACTGATCCAAAACCTAGCAGCGTTTTCCAGCGACGCTGAAATAGAGCCCACATTAGAAGCAGGCCAGCCAGCAGGATCAATATCTGCGGTTTAATAAATGAGAGTCCCAATACCACGCCCAGCCATGTCCAGCGCTGATGCAAGAAGAAATGGGCGGTTAATGCCAGAATAAGCAACGAGAAAATGGTTAATTGGCCCAGCCAAATACTGGTCAAGACTGGAAGAAAAAGACCTGAAAGGGAAACCACCAGTACAAATGAAATTGGAGAAATCTCCCAATCCAACATCCCCAGGAATAGGGCTAGGCTGGCAGCCATCATGAGGAAATTGCAGGCCAGCCATAATACCATCCCAGTATGCAGCGGCCATACTGCAAAAGGCAGCATGACTACGGCCGTCCATACCGGGTAGGCATACGCCGCACTGATGGTGCCGGTCGCCAACAATTGACGCCCCGGATTCCATGCAACCTGGAAGAAATCACCCGAGTCAAGTTTGCCGGGGTTTATGAAAACAACCAGAATACCTGCCAACAAGGGTAACGTTGCCAGGAAAAGTTTAGTAAATCCGGGATTACGGATTGGTTGAAATAGTTTGCGAACCAGTATATTCACCAGAAAGATGCTCTAGGTATTTTTTTCCACCACGATGGTCGCTTCACCAATCAAAGCAGCTACCGCACCAACTGCTGCCAGGGTCGGCGCTAGCACCGCACCTACCACGCCAAAAGTTAAGGGAAATTCGATCATTGTTTTCCCTTCCCGGTTTTTGATAATAATCCGTCTAATATTACCCTCATGGATCAATTCCTTGATTTTGGCAAGGAGTTCTTCGCCATTTACATGAAACTCTTCGGAATGGAATTCAGACATGGAATACTCCTTCTTTTCGATTTCTTTGTAAATCACATTTTTAGCTGGAAATTGTTGTTATTATCACATATTTTTGCCTTACCGGGTGCCTCTACTCGCGGTTTTCATAAAATCAGAAAACCCAGACCACCTCTTCTTAATCCCCCCGGAAAATCATCAATATGGTTTTTCAAGTACAGGCCGAGCTTATTGCCAGATCGAACAGTGAAGCCATTTTCCGCACCCGTGAGATAGATTTGTGTTATATACTGTGTCACTGCATTTATTCCCTTTCCTGGAGGTCCTCATGCTCACCATCGAAAAAGTGGAAACCGGCAACAAACCGCAGGTCAAACGTTTCGTTCAATTCTATTATGATCTTTATAAAGATTGTCCAGAGTGGGTGCCGCCACTATTTGTGGATGCCTATCTCCCACTGAACCGCAAGAAGCATCCGTTCTTTGAGCATTCGGAGGCGGATTTCTTCCTGGCGGTTCGGGATGGCAAAGTAGTCGGCCGGATTTGTGCAGGAGAAAATAAGCTCTTCAACGAATACCACAAGACCAGGAACGCCCAGTTCTATTTCTTCGATTCGATTGATGATCTGGATGTGGCCAAAGCGCTTTTTGAGGCTGCGTTCGACTGGGCTCGCCGGCGCGGGTTGGACACCATGATCGGTCCGAAAGGTCTCTCCCCCTTCGATGGTTATGGCGTTCTGATCGAAGGTTTTAATCATCGCCAGATGATGACCATGATGAACTATAACTATGCTTATTATCCCAAGCTGGTCGAGGCGCTCGGTTTTAAGAAGGAAGTGGATTTCGTCTCTTGTTACCTGCCTGCGGAAGCATTCAAGATCCCAGAGCGGGTGGAGCGCATCGCTCAATGGGCCATGAAGCGCGGCAACCTGTGGGTCAAGAACTTCAAGAGTAAAAAAGAACTGGTCAGTTGGGCCCAGCGCATAGGGCGAACATACAATAAAACTTTTATCAACAACTGGGAATATTATCCCTTCACCCAGGGCGATGTGGATTACGCCGTTCAGAACGTTTTCATGGTGGCAGATCACCGGCTGATCAAACTCATCATGCATGAAGACGATATCGTAGGCTTTCTATTCGCCTTCCCGGATGCATCCGAAGCTCTCAAGCGCGCCAAGGGTCACCTGTTCCCCTTTGGGATTGTTGATTTACTGCTCGAAATGAAGCGCACAAAGACCGTCTCCGGAAATGGTATGGGCGTTTTACCAGAATTCCAGGGGACCGGCGGGAACGCCCTGCTCTACTATGAATTAGGCAAAACAGTCCTGGATAATTATAATTTCAAGTTTGTCGAAATGACTCAGGTCGCTGAAACCACCAAACAGATGCGTGCGGACTTAAAGAATTTGAACGGAGTGGAATACAAGAACCATCGCGTTTTCAGGAAAGAGATCAAATAGCTTGAAATGTATCATCCTGATCGTTTTTTGGAGGAATTTTTGATATTAAGGCAAAATTCCCGCCATTTCAGCGGGAATTTTGTTGTGGTTTGGTCTGGGATTACAGAATGGTGACGTTGGTAGCCTGAGGGCCTTTATTGCCCTGCTCGACTTCAAATTCGACCTTCTGGCCTTCATCCAGGTTTCGGAAACCCTCGCTCTGGATGGCAGAGTAGTGGACAAAGACATCCGGGCCGTTCTCACGAGCAATAAAGCCGTAGCCCTTGCTGCCGTTGAACCACTTGACCGTGCCGACGATACGTTCAGACATATTATTTGCCTCCTTATGGCAAAAGAAAAAATGGTGTGTCAGAGTCGTTCCATCGGACGATCTAAACTGAAATGACCCGAGAAGAAACCTCGGGTCATCGTTTTTCTCTTTCCAACGTGAACTTACTGGCATCTTACAAGGACTATGATAAGGCAGAAATTCGGATACGTCAAGGTTGAATATGGTCGAGTGGATAGAATTAATGTCCAAAACCGCCTTATCGAGTATGATTATGGGTGACGATTGATCAAAAGTGACTCTCTGACGAGGTTCAGATGCCCGAATTTGAATTCCACGTTTCACGCAAAGCCCGAAAGAAATACCAGTTTGACGAAACCCTCTTCGCCCTCAATGGAAATGTAATCCTGGCAAATTATGCCGCCTCCAGGCATTTTGCCGAGAGCATGAGCAAAGTACGCGGCGAACCGATCCCGGCCAGCGATATCAATGCAATGGGATTGATCGATGAAATTCTGCATATTCTGGTTCGCCTATACGAAAGGCAGAATCCCGGGGCTATGCGCAGGGCGTTTGAATATGTCCATAAAGAGGCGGATACGACCCTGCTGAAGTTCACAGAAAATTTCCCGCCCCTGGCTGTGTATCGGGGCGAGATCGAAGCTCGAATTTACCTGGACATGGAAACAGGCGGCCGGCCGAACCGCCAATCCTCCCTGGAGGAGATGTTAATGCTCTACCTGGCCAACGCCAATCCCGCATTGGCCCCCTACCGGGAGTTGTTCGATGATGAAGAGCTGCGCCGGACAACCGCTTACGAGGCAGTCATAGCTGGTCTCCAAACCTTCTTTGTAAAAGAACCGGGTTTTAAATCTGGCGGCGAGACTCTTTTCGACGTATTGCTCGCCCCGTCACGTCGCGCTCCCCATTCGCTCCAGGCACAATTGGAGTACCTGCTCGAACGCTGGGGCGCAGCCCTCGGAGAAGACTTTGTAATTCGAATCATGCGAGGCATTGATTTTGTCAAGGAAGAGGTTATCCGCCAAACTGGACCGGGCGGGTTCGGTGGCAATGCGCCCGTGTTGACATTTAGCGGATATGACTACACGGAATACGAACGCTTCAGCCAGGATAAAGATTGGATGCCTCGGCTGGTCTTGATAGCGAAAAACTCCTACGTTTGGCTGGATCAGCTGTCCAAAAAATACCAGCGGGCCATCACCCAGTTGGATCAGATCCCGGATGAAGAACTGGAACTCTTGCGGCAACGCGGCATTTCTGGCTTGTGGTTGATCGGACTTTGGGAACGCAGTCATGCCTCGCAAAAAATGAAACAAATGATGGGCAATCCGGAGGCGGTTGCTTCGGCGTATTCACTGATGGATTATCAAATTGCGGGCGATCTGGGTGGTTGGGATGCCCTGCAAAACTTGCGCTGGCGCCTATGGCAGCATGGTGTGCGCTTATCCGCTGATATGGTCCCCAACCATATGGGCATCGACTCGCGCTGGGTGGTGGAACACCCGGATTGGTTCCTTTCCCTGCCTTATTCACCTTATCCAAATTACACATTTAACGGCGCTGATTTGTCGAATGATAACCGTGTGGGCATCTACCTGGAAGATCATTACTATGAGAAAAGCGACGCGGCTGTAGTCTTCAAGCGTCTCGACCGCTGGACAGGCAGTGCCCGCTACATCTATCACGGCAATGATGGCACATCCATGCCATGGAATGACACTGCCCAACTGGATTTTTCCAAGCCCGAAGTGCGCGAGGCTGTCATCCAGACCATCCTGCACGTTGCCCGCAACTTCCCCATTATCCGATTCGATGCAGCCATGACCCTTGCCAAAAAGCACATCCAGCGCCTATGGTTCCCTGAACCCGGGTCGGGCGGCGCAATCCCATCCCGCTCCGAATACGGTATGACCCGTGCCCAGTTCGACGCGGCCATACCGAACGAGTTCTGGCGCGAAGTAGTGGATCGGGTGGCGGCTGAGGTTCCGGATACGCTGCTGCTGGCGGAAGCCTTTTGGATGATGGAAGGCTATTTCGTTCGCACCCTGGGAATGCACCGGGTTTACAACTCGGCATTCATGCATATGTTACGTGATGAAGATAACGCCAAATATCGCCAGGTGATGAAGAACACCCTCGAATTCGATCCGCAGGTTCTCAAACGCTATGTTAACTTCATGAACAATCCGGATGAGAAGACCGCCGTTGAACAGTTTGGTTCCACCGATAAGTATTTCGGTGTCTGCACAATGATGGTGACCCTGCCAGGCCTGCCGATGTTCGGACACGGTCAGATCGAAGGCTACCGTGAGAAATACGGCATGGAATACCGCTATGCCAAGTGGAATGAGGCCATCGACGAAGGCCTGGTTCGCGGTCACGAATGGCGCATCTTCCCGCTCACCCACCGCCGTCACGTTTTCGCCGAAGTGGATAATTTCCTGCTGTACGACTTTTATACCCCGGAAGGATTTGTCAACGAAGATGTGTTTGCTTACTCCAACCGCACCAGACCTTTGCCGGGCAGTGTTGAAACCGAGCGTGGGCTGGTGATTTATCACAACAAATATGCAGACACGCGCGGTTGGGTCAAAAGCTCCGCGGCGTTCATGGATAAAGCCAGCGGAAACCTGGTTCAAAAAAACCTGGGTGAGGGGCTTGGACTTCTTCCCGATGGATATGCAATTTTCAAAGATTATGTCAGTAGGCTTGAGTATATACGCCCGTGCCAGGAACTGTTCGAGAAGGGCCTGTTTGTTCTTCTGGGTGCCTACCAGTGTCATGTTTTCCTGGATTGGCGCTTCGTACATGGGGAACAGTGGCAGGCGGTTTACGAAGCGCTGAACGGTGCTGGGGTGCCGGCGATGCAGGCGAAGTTTGATGAGTTGTTCCTGGTGAAGGAAGAAGTGAAACCTGTCACGGTAGATGGAAAGAAGAAAAAGGGTAGCGGGCAAGGCGTACGCAAGAAAGCGGCCACTAAGAGCGTTGTTGGAAAAAACACAAAAATTAAAAAGGTGAAACCTGCCGGAAAAAAGAAGGCCGGATGATTTATTCTTGTTTGTAAAATAAATGCAGGGTCGTCAGACTCTCTGGATCAAATCTGGCTGTAACAAGCGAATGTACATCGAAATCGCCAACTTGATAAAGAAAGGTGACCGATGGCTAAACTTACCCGACGAGATTTTCTAAAATCCACCGCCCTGGGGGTAGGCGCAATAACGCTGGGGGCCGTTCTGGATGCATGTGGCCAGGCACTGCCCACAGAAATACGTTCTACATTTACGCCTTTAGCGGCTACTGACCTTCCCCCAACTAGTCCACCGAACCCCACCAACACTCTCCCGGCTGCGACCGAAAGCCCGCCTACACCCACCAATACCCCGGTGATCCCGCCGGACCTGGTGGTGGCGCATGGCGGCGAACCAGAGGAATTGGTTCGCCGGGCAATTGCTGCACTCGGAGGTATGGAAAAGTTCGTGGCAAAGGGGGCCAATGTGATCGTAAAACCGAATATCTGTGTAGACTACCATACTTACGAATATGCCGCTACGACCAATCCCTGGGTGGTCGGAACTTTGGTAAAGATGTGCTTTGAGTCAGGGGCTGCCAGCGTAAAAGTGATGGACGCCCCATTTGGCGGCACCCAGAAGCACGCATATGAGATCAGCGGGATCAGGGAGCAAGTCGAGGCAGCCGGGGGTGAGATGGCCTATATGCTGGCTTATAGGTATGTGGAAACTGACTTTCCCAAAGCAGTCGTTATGAAAAAGAACGGCGTTTATGATGATATCCTGAATGCGGATGTCCTGATCAACGTACCGATTGCCAAGCAGCACAGTTCATCGCGCCTGACCCTTGGGATGAAAAACCTGATGGGTGTGGTTTGGAACCGCTCAACTCTGCATATGAACCTGGGACAGTGTATCGCTGACCTGAACAGCCTCATCCGGCCGCAATTGACGATTGTGGATGCAATCCGGATTTTGACAGCCAACGGTCCAACCGGAGGCTCCCTGGGAGATGTCAAAAAACTGGACACTATAGTCGCCAGTCCGGATGTAGTGGCCGTGGATAGTTTCGCTGCCACCTTCTTCGGTCTGAAACCCGAAGATCTGGCCTACATCGTAGCTGGCACAACCATGGGATTGGGGCGCAGCGACTTAGTGAATATGAAAATCGAACAAATATCGCTGGGTGCTTAGGGAGCCTGGGCTGAACAGGGATGAATGGCAAGATAAATTCTCCGGCTGGTTCCCCCCAAGAAATCTTAACCGAATCGGCTGAAGGAAAACCAACCAAGAAAGCTTCCCGCTGGCCGCGCATCCTTCGCTGGACTGCCATTGCCAGCGGAGTTTGCATTGGGTTGTTGATATTTTCTTTCATGGCTGTGCAAATCTGGCCGGTTATCGGCGCCCAGGGGGCGGATGTTCTCCGCAGCATTATTGGGGACCAGGCGGTTGCCGGTTTGGAGATGAAAGTCAACCAGGTCCAGGATGAGCTTCAGAAACTAAAATACCAACTGGGCCTGGATAGCCCGGTCGCGCCTTGGGCCACGGCTCAAATCCCGGTACTATCTTTGACTCCGACGGCACTCTCCTCAGCCACAACCACCTCCACCCCGGAACTCCAAACTCCTGAAACCTTTCTGCCAACCATAACTCCGGAAGTCATCAATACCCCTCAGCCCACTTTGGTGCCTACACCACCCGTTTGGCAGCCAGCGAACCTGACCCCGCTTGGTTCGGCTGACGGGGAAGGAGTCTGGTCCTCCTATATTCAAGATGCGGAAGGCCATACCGTAGCCTACCGTACCTTCGTGCAGCCTGATCCTACCAGACCCTATACAATTGTGGCAGTCGTGGCGATTGACCTGACCCGTACACGCCTGCATTTCGTGCTCGGCTCGCTCGAACCAGCCGGACCGCCGGGGCCACCTCGCTCTGGCGCAATCCCGGCCTCCGACCGGGTCGCCAATGTACTTCTCGCCGCTTTCAATGGCGGTTTTAAGGCCAGGCACGGTGAATTTGGCGCAATGGCAGATGGCATCACCGCTCTACCCCCTCGGGATGGATTGGGGACAGTGGTGATCTATGAGAATGGAACAGTCCGGCTTGGAAATTGGGGGGCAGGGCTAACCCTGACCTCGGATGTGATTGCCTTTCGGCAAAATGGGCCGTTGGTGATCCAGCAAGGCAAAATCGACCCGCGTATATATAATAATTCTCCTGCGGACTGGGGTTATACCGTTATCGATGTTTCCCCGACGGTGCGGACAGGAATAGGTTTGAGCGCGGACGGCAAGACATTATTCTACTTCTGCGGTCCAAGTCTTTCAATGGAGGCACTTGCCAAATCCATGCAAGCAGCTGGGGCATGGAATTCGATCCAATTGGATATCAATAATTACTGGTCGCTCTTTGTGAAGTTCCAGCCAACCGGATCGAACCTTATCCCGGAACCTTTGCTGCCCAATTTGATGGTGGCAAACATTGAACGCTATCTTTGGGATTATACGAGGGATTATTTCTACATCACCGGCGTAACCAGGTGATTTCCCCCTGAAGCGTTTCAAAACAATAGTCTGATCTTTTGCGCAACCTCCCCAAAAGCAATGGGTTTAACTTATCAAAGGCATCCACAGGAATTTGATCTGTGACTGCTAACCAGAACACATCGCTAAAGGAGAGATTAAATGAAAATGCCGAAGACTATTTCTGTTTGGTTCATGATCCTGTTCTTCTTGTTTGCAGGACTCTCTGCGTTCGGTGTCAGCCTGGGAGGTTCTTTGTGGGGAATCCTGACGGGCATTTTCGCCTTGGGGGCTGCAGTATTCCTGTTCCTTGGCAGATAAGCCGGATTACGAATGCAATAGCCTCCCCTTGGAGCAAGGGGAGGCTATTGTTTTAATTGGAAGGGTTTTTTATAAGTGTTTGGTAAAGATGACCAGGTCATCTCCATCGCTGTAGAAATCCTTCAAAGTGGCCTCATGGATATAACCGGTGGCATGATAGAAGGCGCGCGTAGGCTCGTATTTTGGCAAGCCGGAGGTCTCCACAATCAATAATCGGCCTCCCAGACTGCGGACCGCGGCTTCTGTGGCAGCCAGCAGACCTCGTCCTACCCCGCCGCGGCGGGCGTTCGGGCCGACCGCGATCCAGTACAGGTCATAGGTCCGGTCGGTGAGGGCACGCGGACCGTAACAGGCGTAGCCCAAAACCTGTTCATCTTCTTTGTCGACAATAAAATAATAACCGCTGCGTTCCGATCCCTGAGCCAGGTAATCCTCCCAGAGTTCATCCACACATTCCACTTCTTCCTGGCTGAAGACATTGGTATTGGCGTTAACATCGTGGATCTGCGGGCCGTCTTCATTGCTTGGAATACTGATCATTGATTAATCCATCCTTCACGTCTGAGAGCGTATATTAGGATCCGCTCTATCATTTTGGGATAAGCCAGCCCGGTTACCTGCACAGAGTTCCAGAAACCGGCATCTGGCGAAAGGTCGGGGAGTTCATTGATGTCAATGACATAAGGGATGCTGTTGTCGAAACGGATGTCCACGCGACCCAGGTCGCGCAGACCGACCGCGCGGAAGGAATCTTCGGCAACTTTTCGCACAGCCTGCTCTTCCTTGGCGGTCAGGACTGCCGGGATACGCGCAGGA
>JADGQB010000109.1 GCA_017882145.1 Anaerolineales bacterium | reverse complement strand
TTCCCTTTTTCAAAGACCCAAGAGAAAAGCGTCGCGTCGGATTTACCCAGAGCCTGATAGTATCCAGCAAGAGCAGCCTGGACTGATTGGTTTTCGCATATGAAGATACGACCTCCGTTGTCTGGACCAAGGGAGGGTATAAAGAAACGCGTCCCCTGGCAGACGGGTGGAGCCATTCCGTAATCATCCTTCGTCATCGGTCTCGAGTTTTCAGCTTCGAGGCCAGCCGCCTTGAATGCTGCGCCCACCGCTTCACCCCCGGGAGTAGATATGGTTGGCGATGAGGTGGTGGTTGATATGAGTTTGTTAGCGGGATAGAGCGTATAGGTGGGATAGAAGGTATAAGTTGGGGCGGGTGTCCAAGTTGCTTGAAAAGTGGCTGGTGATGGAGTACAAGCGCTTACCAGGAGCAAACTTATCAGAGCCATTAAGATTTTGTTCATAGGGGTACCAATCGTAATTAGGAGAGTTGGAGGGAGTTGAAATATGCTGTATCACGTAATTTATAAATCAGGCCGAAAAGTGTGTCAACACCTACCAGCCCTCGCCCGTGCGGTTCCGCGAAAAGCTCAAAAACACGGAAATGCAAACCGCCTACATACCTATATGGGAATGTAAGCGGTCTCCAGTCGGGGCGCCGGGAATTGAACCCGGGACCTCTTGCACCCCATGCAAGCGCGCTAGCCGGACTGCGCCACGCCCCGTCTGTCTGTCCCTGAGATCATTTTCCAGGGGCAAGGCGGTATTATAGCCGCAATTGGGGAATCTGGCAATCAATCAGGGTGTTACACCCGTTCCGATGGTGCCGTTCTGCAGGCCGGTCAGCACATCCTGCGCCAGGCGCAGTTTGCCGGCGCTAAGCAGGTCTGAGTTGACATCCGTCAGGAAGAGCGGGGTGGGAACGACCACGCCACCTTTTCCGGCAACCAGGTCCGGGAAAATATTCTTGATGGCGCTGACGATATCCGGCTGGATGCTGGCGACCCAATGAGCGCGCAGGGCCTCGGATGGCAGGCTCTGGCTGATGATCAGCAGGTCGTACTGGGCCATGTAGCTCAACAGGTCTTGGGTGGCTACCTCCGGGTAGACATAAGCCACTTTGACCACGTTGTGGCGCAATACATCGGCATAAGCCGTATATTCACCCGGCTTGGCATCCGTGGGGATGCGGACGATCACCGGGTAGATCCCGGACGGCTGCGGAAAAAGCGGGTTACGACAGGAGCCGCAATAAAATTCGAAGCCATTCTCAAAGGCGGTGCGAGCCGCTTCCCCGCCGGTGGTATCCTTCTGCGACAGGATGCCCACTTTCCACTCGGGGGCAACCAGGCCGGCGATGTACCCGGCCAGGAAGGCCTGCTGGTCCACCGGGACGCCCGTGCCGCCGATGGAGGAAAGGTTGGAGGCCGCGGGCAGGTCGGGGATGCCAACCGCCAGGAACTCCACTTCCGGAGCGGCAGCGGCCAGGGCAGCCAGACCGGGATCGGGCGGCACTGCGATGACGACTTTCAGCGCTGCGCCGTTGAGCGCCAGGTCAGCCTCGCTGAGCTTGTTCAACACCTGGAAACGCATCCCTTGCGCCTGTGCCAGGTCATAGATCATCGTCTGGTAGCTGTCTTTATCTTTCTGCAGCATGTCTTCAGGCAGAACCAGGATGACCAGCGGCATGCTGGCTGTCGGACTGGCGGTGGGATCCGGGGTGAGTGTGGGTGTGGCGGGTAAAGCGGTTGGCGTAGCACGGCTGCCACAGGCGGTGAGCAGGAAGCCGGCAAATAGCAATAGGATGAGTTTAGTTCGCAAGAGAGGTCTCCAAAGAAGAATGGAAGTATTTTACCTGATATTCCCTGCCTTAGAAAAACATGCCTCCCTTGTAACGGAAGAAATATGACCACAAAGTCTCAAAGCCACCAGGGTTTAGGGCTCATTATAGAAAACTTCGTGTTTTGGCCTGCACATCCTGTGCCAGGACCGCAGGCACAGGGTGCCTTAGTGGTAAAACTTTGGTCTTCACCGTTTAAAATTTCAGAGCGCCTCACGGCGCTCTGATTAAATTGGAGATATTTCCAGCAAATTGCGTTTACTTGACGGCGACTTTGATGGTGCGCGGGCGGGCAGATTCGGCCTTGACCAGACGCAGGGTCAGTACACCATCCGTGATCTTGGCTTCGGCCTGGTTGGCATCCAGGGCGACCGGCAGGCGCAGCGTGCGGCGGAAGGAACCGTGCGGTAGTTCGCGCATCAGGTATTCGCTCTCGTCGGCCTTGAACTCGCCCGAGATGGTGACCACGTCGTCCAGTACCTGGATGTTCAGGTCAGCGGCCTTCAGGCCAGGGACAAGCGCATTGATGATATAGGCCTCGTCCTCTTCACGGACATCCACGGACAGGGTGAAATCATTCGATGGTTCCATTTCAGCCATGTGTGCCCAGCGGCGGGCCATTCTATACGGACTTGGGGCAATAAAGTATGTCATTTGAAACTCCTTTTCGGATTATTTGCGATTTTGTTCTTTGGATATTCCTGCGAACTTGGGAGAGATCGGGGGAGTTGGGCTGGCAGAGCCAGCCCAACTCCCCCTTTCCATATCACCATAGCGGATTTCAAAGAACTTCATAATTGAATTATGCTTATGATACCGGGCAAATATAAGAAACGTGAAAAAGGAAGGTAGATTTTGTATATGAGAATGGGCTCAGGAACGATAACCGGAGATGAACGGAGATAAACTGGATTTTAAAACCCCAAAAAGCAGGCGTGAAAGCAGCTTTCTCGTTTTATCATACCGAAACCGTTTATCTTTGTTTACCTCCTACCCACAGGGTATCTCCGGCAGGTTTTAGCTTTTAGGACATTTCCCTGATGAAAACCTGTAAAGCGCCGCGGAAGGCGAGTTATAATACCTCCATGGGCAATTTTGAAGATAAAGTCGTGCTGGTGACCGGCGCAGGGAAAGGGACGGGCCGCCTCGTGGCAGAAGCCTGCGCCGCGCAGGGCGCCCGGGTGGCTGCCAACGATGTTTCACCGGTCAATCTGGACGAGACGGTGGCGCATATATTGGCGTCCGGTGGGCATGCCAAGGCTTACGTGGAAGATATCGCCAAAAAGATGCCGGTCCAATCGCTGCTCAACAGCGTACTGGACGACTTCGGCCGCATCGATATCCTGGTCAACTGCGCCGAGGTGGAGCCGCAGAAGAGTGTGCTCGAAATGGACGAGTGGGACTGGCAGCGCACCCAGGATGTGAACCTGAACGGAGCCTTCCTGCTGACCCAATCAACCGGGCGGATCATGAAGGAAAAAGGCGGCGGGGTGATCGTACACGTTGGCCAACGCGCCAAAGGCCCGGAGAAACGTGCAGCTTACTTTACCAGCAAGGCAGGACTGGCGGCATTGTCCGCACTGGCGGCCTATGAATTATCTGAGTTCGGCATCCGGGTCTACCACATCCAGCCGGAAGAGAGCGGCGATGTGGTCAGGCACATCCTGGAGTTATGTTGTTGAGATGACGGTACGCCTGCGGGACTTGCTGCTGGGCTTGCGCGAGCTGCACCTGGGGGACACGCCGGTGATCGTACACTCGTCGCTAAAGTCCTTCGGGCAGGTGGAAGGCGGCCCGCAGACGGTGGTGAGTGCTCTGACGAGCGTTTTCCCGACCGCGCTGGTGCCCACCTTCACGTACAAGACCATGATCACGCCCCGCATCGGACCCGGGAATAATGCCATCACCTACGGCTCCGGCGAAGACCAGAACCGGATGGCCGAATTCTTCACCCCCCGGATGCGCGCCGACGCCTTGATGGGCATCATCCCGGAGACCTTCCGCAAACTACCGCGCGCCCAACGCTCCAATCACCCGATCCAATCCTTTGCCGGGATGAATGCCGGGAAATTCCTGGAAGCTCAAAATTTTAACAACCCGCTGGGCCCGCTCGGTTTGTTGGAAAACCAGGGCGGCTGGGCCGTGCTGCTGGGTGTGGACCATACCGTCAACACCAGCATCCACTATGCCGAAAAGCTGGCCGGGCGCAGGCAGTTTGTCCGCTGGGCGCTGACGCCCAAGGGCGTCGTGGAATGCCCGGGTTTCCCGGGTTGTTCGGCCGGCTTCCAGACGATCGCTCCCGAGATGGAAAAGTTTACCCGCAAGCTGCAGATCGGGGGCGCGCAGGTGCAGGCCGTGCCTTTGAGCATGTTGTTCAAGGTGGTGATTGCCCGCATAAAAAAAGACCCGCTGGCGTTGTTATGCCAGCAGGTTGATTGTGAAAGGTGTAATGCGATCAGGAGTTTAGTGTCCTGACATGCTTGTCTGCATACCCTGCGCTTGTTCTGTCTTGGGGGCAGTGATGTTCACCATCCAACCGATCCCAAACTTGTCCGTACACATCCCAAACGTATCCCCCCAAATAGCTTTCTCAAGCGGCATACCGATCTGGCCGCCGGCTGAAAGCTTATTGAAGAAAGTCTTCAATTCGTCTTCGTTTTCACCGCTGAGCGACATACTGATGTTCGTCCCCGGACGGAACTCCATCCGCGCGGGGGTATCGGAACCCATGAAAGTGAGGCCTTCTCCGGCGTTTAGTTCCGCGTGCATGATCAAGTCATCTTCAGCCGGGCTTTGAGAGGCATGGTATTCCTTGAAGGTGTTCATTTTAAGCTCGCCGCCGAAGACAGACTTATAAAACTCCATCGCCTGGCGGGCATTGCTCTTGAAATTTAGATACGGGTTCAATCTGGTTTCCATACGACCTCCTATTAGTGGTTGAAATTTCCAGGCATTATATATCTAAAATATCCGAATTGCAATCTTTATATAACAGGAATTCAGGCTACTCTAAGAATCAAAAGGAATTAAACCCCGCCATCCCCCTGGAAGGTTATTTCAATTTAAGGAGTTGACCGCCAGGATGTATTTATGCAGTTCATCAAGGTCGCTTACTGTCAAATTGCTGGATAGCCCCTGGATATTGGAACCAAATAGACAGGTTAACACCCCGGCAGCCTGACCGGCAAGAATGTCAATGTCACGATCACCGACTGCCAGGGTTTCCTTGGGATCGAGGGCATATTTTTCAAGAACGGCGTTAAAAGCAGCCGGGTCGGGCTTTTTGGGGTAACCATCATCGCTGGTAAGAAAACCGGCAAAATAGCTGCTTAGATGGTGAACGGCAAGAAGTTCGACTGTCCCCACCCGCCGCCGGTGGGTAACGATCACATTCTTGCCGCCGATGGAAGAAATGTATTCGCAAAGTGCGGTCGCACCCGGGAAAGGCGGCTGGTCTTCAGGTCTGGCCTGATCGTATCGCTCGATGAATTTCTGGTCGAGTTCATCTATGCTTAACTGGAAGTGTTCGGCCAGGGTGGTTTCACAGAACCCCACGGATTTTTTTGCCAGGCTTTCAATCCAGTCCAGGGCAGCAGCTTTGCCCAGGTCAGCCAGGGCGGCCTGGAAAGCTCCGGTGATGGCCGGATAGGTATCGAACAGGGTGCCATCCAGGTCCCAGATAATATTCCGGATCATTCTTTTTGTTCAATCCTGGGAAATAAATTGAGATGGTTATCCAATCAGGCTAGAGGAACATGATCGGTTCCACCCGCAGGTTATCTTCGCCAACGGCCTCTTTGAGCGTGGTCAACAGCTCGGCGCACAGGTGGGTGGTATCGTTGGGGAATTCGATCAGGTGCCCGCGGCCCTCTTCAAAGATCTGGAAGGCAAAGTGGTCCTTGCCGGGATATGAGATGAACGTGCCATGCAGGCGGCTGATGCGCCGGATATCGCGCTGAGGATCGCCGGTGGGGCGCAGGGTGACCGTCAGCATTTGAGGCGGATGCTCCTCCTCCAGCCGGGCAGGCAGGATCGAAACGGGCAGTTTTGGGGTAGGAGCAATTACCGGCGGAACAGGTGCGATTGCTGACATCGTACCCGCAGGGTATTGTAGATTATAGATTGTAGATTGCCCGGTGTCAGGTAAGGGCCTATCCGCTGGAGACTCAGCACTGTTATCTGACCGCTGACCGCTGACCCCTGACCCCTGACTGCTGATCGCTGACCGTTGATCGCTGACCGCTGATTGCTCCACATGCATAAACGGGTCATTCATGGCGAAACTGGCACTGCCCGGCATGTCATTTTCCCAATCGGGCGGGTCTTCCGGTGGAGGCGGAGTGTCATCCAAGTCGTCAACCGGCCGCTGGGGCATGGGTTTTGGGTAAGTCGGGGTGGAACCGGTAACTGCGCGTTTCGGGGTTGGGATCGGTTGCGATCTTTCAGCTTCGGGCTTACGACTCACCTCGCTGCGCTGCGGCTGTAATACCAACTGCGCCGGCTCCCGGGGTGTGACCCCGCTTTGGGCGGCCTCGGTCAACTTGATCTCGGTGCGGATGTTATCCACCAACACCTTGGATGGACTGGACTGGGCATCCACCTTGCCTTCGGCCAGGATCACCGCGCCGACTTCCAGGGCAAACTGGAACTTTTCCCAGGTGCGTGGAAATACCACCAGCTCGATCGTGCCGGTCAGGTCTTCGAGCGTGACCCAGGCCATCATCTTGCCGGTCTTGGTCTGGTGCGGGCGGATGGCCGTGATCATGCCGGCCACCCGGACTTTCTCTTCGTGGTCAGCTTCGCCCAGGGTACTGGAAAAGTGACTGACCACCCGCCGGATCTCGTTCATGTAGGCCGCCAGCGGGTGCTCGCCCATGTACATGCCGATCAGTTCGCGTTCCCAGTTGAGGGTTTCACGGCGGTCGGCATCCGGGACGAGCGGCAGGCTGACGTTTTCGGTGACGCCTGTATGTGCTCCAAACAGCGACAACTGCCCGGCTTCGGCGGCGCGGAAGTGGGAGGAGCTGACCGCCACCAGGCGGTCGAGAGCTTCCAGCAGAGCGGCGCGTGATCCAAATTTATCCATCGCGCCGACCTTGATCAGGCTTTCCAGGGCGCGCTTCCCGGCCGAGCGCAGATCCACGCGCCTAGCGAAATCGTTCAAGTCCTTGAAGTCGCCTTCCTTGTCGCGTGACTGGCAGATGATTTCCACCGGGCCCTGACCGACGTTCTTGATCGCTCCCAACCCAAAGCGGATGGCCGGCTTTTTTTCAGGGCGGTCCTCGATCGTAAAGTCCCAGCAGCTGGCGTTCACGTCCGGAGGCAGCACTTCCACGCCCATGTTGCGGGCATCGTTGACGTACAGGGCCATCTTGTCGGTCTCATGCTTGGTGACCGAGAGCAGGGCAGTCATGTATTCCGCCGGGTAATGCAGTTTCAGGTAGCCGGTCTCGACCGCCAGCAGTCCATAATCGGCGGCATGCGATTTGTTGAAGCCATAGCGGGCGAACTCGTTCCAATCGTTGTAAATCGCTTCGGCGGTCTCGCTTTTCATCCCCTGGCCCACCGCCCCCTTCACGAATTTCTGGCGGTGGTTGTCGATTTCCTTGATCTTCTTCTTCGAAATGGCCGCGCGCAGTTCATCCGACTCGGAGGGTGTATACCCGGCCAGATCGATGGCCGCCCGCATCAATTGTTCCTGGTAAAGCGGGATGCCGTAGGTGTCGCCGAAGATCGGTTCCAGCGCCGGGTGCCGGTATTCAACCTCGGACTCGCCGTGCATGCGGCTGATGTAATCCGGGATGAAATCCATCGGGCCGGGGCGGTAGAGCGCCACCATGGCAATGATGTTATCCAGTGTCTGGGGCTTCATCTGCACCAGCCACTTGGTCATGCCCGAACCTTCCAGTTGGAAGACGCCCAGGGTATTGCCATCCCCCAGGAATTTGTAGGTGGCCGCATCCGCGGTCGGGATATTGTTCAGGCTGAGATGCTCGCCGTGCCGCTTTTCGATCAGGTCGCAGGCGCGTGCCATGATGGTCAACGTCGCCAGGCCAAGGAAGTCCACCTTGAGCATCTTCAGTTTTTCGAGAATGCCCATTTCGAACTGTGTGACGGTCTTGATGGGCGTCTCATCGGAATTGTTGGTGGGACGGTGCAGCGGCAGGTACTCGACCAGCGCCTTATCCGAAATCACGACTCCCGCGGCGTGTGTGCCGGCGTTGCGCACCACCCCTTCCATTTTGGCGGCGGTATCGATCAGTTCACGCAGCACATCCGAGGACTTGTAGACTTCCTTCAACTCCGGAAGGCTTTCGAAACCGCCGGCAATGAGGTCACGCAGCGGGACAGCCTTGGAGGGGATATTCGGGATGATCTTGGCCACCCGGTCCACGTCCGGGAGCGGGATATCCATCACCCGCCCCACATCCCGCAGGGCAGCGCGCGCCCCCAGGGTGCCGAAGGTGATGATTTGGGCCACCTTGTCCTGCCCGTATTTTTTGACCGTGTAATCCAGCACGTCCGCCCGGCGGTCATCCGGGAAGTCCAGGTCGATATCCGGCATCGAGATGCGCCCGGGGTTCAGGAAGCGTTCGAAGAGCAGTTCCTGCCCGATCGGATCCACCAGGGTGATATCGAGTGTGTAAGCCACGATCGAGCCGTTGGCTGAGCCGCGTGCGTTAAACCAGATGCCCTTTTCACGCGCATAGCGGCACAGATCCCACACGATCAGGAAGTAAGCGTTGAAACCCATTCTCTCGATGATGCCCAGTTCGTAATCCAGGCGTTGGCGCACTTCTGGACTGCTGGCACGTTCCGCATAGCGGCGCTTCAATCCGTCTTCGCACAGCGCCCGCAGGTAGGAAGCCACCGTCTGACCTTCCGGCACCTCGAAAAGCGGCAGGCGGTAGTCCTTGACGCTCAGGTTGACGTTGCAGCGCTCGGCGATCAGCAGGGTATTCGAGAGCGACTCGGGCACTTCGGCGAACAGGCGCCCCATCTCCTCGGGGGAACGCAGGTAATACGAGCCATCCGTCATGCGCATCCGGTCGGGGTCGGAGAGCAGCGCCCCGGTCTGGATGGCAAGCAGGATATCCTGGTATTTGGCGTCTTCGGGGTCGATATAATGGGCGTCGTTGGTGGCGACAAAGCGGGCATTGTAATGCGGGCCAAGTTCCAACAAGGTGCGGTTGATCGTTTCCAGGTCGGGCACATCGTGCTGCTGGAGTTCGAAGAAGAAATTATCCTTGCCGAAGACCTCGTAATACCAATCCAGCTTGCGCCGGGCGGCTTCCACCTGGCCCTGCCGGATCAGGCGCGGCACTTCAGCCGACATGCAGCCGGAGGTGCAGATCAATCCCGCGCTGTGGCCGGCGAGGAATTCCTTGTCGATGCGGGGGTAATAGTAGTAGCCTTCCAATTGGGCTGCGGAAGCGATTTGGAGCAGGTTCTTATAGCCGGTCTCGTTCTCGGCCAACAGCAGCAGGTGTGAGGACCTGCGGTCTTCCTTCGGGTCGTGCTCCTTCATTGTGCGCGCTGCCATGTAGGCTTCCAGCCCGATGATGGGCTTGATGCCGGCCTCGTTGGCGGCGTTGTAGAACTCGATCACGCCGAACATGGTGCCGTGGTCGGTGATCGCCAGCGCAGGCATGCCCATCTCCTTGGCGCGTTTGACCAGCTTCTTGATGTTCGAGAAGCCATCCAGCAGGGAGTATTCGGTATGGACGTGCAGGTGGGCGAAGGACATGGGTACCGTTAGGGGTTAGCTCGTTGGCAGGTTGAAACGTTGGCAGGTTTTACCATTCAAGGACTTCGGAATTTAGGTCTGGACCATCCTCGCGATTATAGCACTGCTGTTTGGCTTAAAAATCGTTCCAAGGGAATCGCCAAGACTCTCTTAATGAAAGATTGAAAAAACATGGATTGCGAGCTTCGCTC
Organism: Anaerolineales bacterium; assembly: GCA_017882145.1. GTDB lineage: Bacteria > Chloroflexota > Anaerolineae > Anaerolineales > Villigracilaceae > UBA877. The sequence goes on along the minus strand of JADGQB010000109.1, from coordinate 1,817 downwards.
GCAATCCATGTTTTTTCGCACTCTCCCCGCCCCACTCTTGGGGCGGGGTCGGGGGTGGGGCTGAAAGCTGAGATTCATCATGTAGGCAGAATCTCGGGTTTATAATATGTCCAGAATTTTAATCAGGAGAGCCATTATGCTGCGCGTTTATAACACCCTTACCCGCAAAAAAGAAGAATTCCAGACGCTTGAGCCGAAGGTGGTCAAGATGTACGTGTGCGGTGTAACCGTCTATTCCGACGCGCATATCGGGCACGCCATGTCGGCCATCGTCTTCGATGTGGTGCGGCGCTATCTGGAATACCGCGGTTACAGCGTGCATTACGTCATGAATTTCACTGATGTGGACGACAAGATCATCAACCGCGCCAACCAGAAGGGCATGGACCCCCAGGTGCTGGCCGAGACCTATATCCAGGCTTATCGCAAGAACCTGGAGGACCTGAACGTCCTGGCTGCCACGGCCAACCCGCGCGCCACGCAGGAGATGCCCCAGATCATCCGCATGATCGAAGGCTTGATCGAGAAAGGTTTCGCCTATCCGGCCAAAAACGGGGATGTCTACTTCCGCATCACCAAAGACCCCGAATATGGGAAACTCTCCGGCCGCAGGATCGACGATATGCAGGCCGGCAGCCGCATCGAGATCGAAGAAGAGAAAGAGCATCCGATGGACTTCGCCATCTGGAAAGCCGCCAAACCCGGCGAACCTGCCTGGGACTCGCCCTGGGGCAAGGGCCGGCCCGGCTGGCATATCGAGTGCTCGGCTATGAACCTGAGCCATCTGGGTGAGCAGATCGATATCCACGGCGGCGGCAACGACCTGATCTTCCCGCACCACGAGAACGAAATTGCCCAGAGCGAATCCTTCACCGGCAAGCAGTTCGCGCGTTACTGGATGCACAACGGCATGCTGCAGCTGCAGGGCGAGAAGATGTCCAAGAGTCTCGGCAACCTGGTGACGATCGACGATTTCCTGGCGCGCCACGAGGCGGATGCCCTGCGCATGATGGTACTGAACGGCTCCTACCGCGCCCCGCTCTCTTACTCTGACGAGATCATGGATGCCGCCGAGCGCGGCCTGGACCGCTTGCGCTCCGCCTTGAAACCCGCCCCTGCCGGCGCAGTGGGTGCCGCTGCAGAACTGCGCAACACGCTTGACCGGCAGACCGAGGCCGCCCAGCAGACCTTTGTGGAGGCCATGGATGATGATTTCAACTCTTCCGGCGGGCTGGCCGCGTTGTTCGAGCTGGTGCGGGCGGTCAACACCGCCCGGGATGCGGGCGCCACGGATGCCCAGCTCAAGCCCGCCCAGGATACCCTCAAGACGCTGACCGGCGTGCTGGGTCTGCGCCTGGGCGAAAAGAAAGCCTCCGGCGGCGATGCGGATAAATTCATCGGCCTGCTGGTGGAAGTCCGCAACGAGGCTCGCAAGCAGAAGAATTGGGCCCTATCGGACCTGATCCGCGACCGTCTGAAGGAGTTGGGGGTGGCGATCGAAGATAACAAGGACGGCACCATCTGGCATTGGTAGAATTGTAGGGGGGACGAGTCTATACCACTAGTGGCACGTCCGCCCTTTTTCTTCATGTGGGGGTTTTCCGCACGATTGAGGTAGTACTAAAAAAAGTAAGCTGCATCCCCATCATTTATCTCGATTTCTCAAAATTAATCCCCACTCTCCCAAGATACGGTAGGGGTTGCGGTAGAATTCACCCATGCCTCCCAAAAGAGCCAATCCCAAAAGCTACGAACTTGCCCGCCATTTGCGCAAACTACCCACACCGGCAGAAAGTAGACTGTGGATGGTTTTACGC
>JADGQB010000370.1 GCA_017882145.1 Anaerolineales bacterium | reverse complement strand
CCCAGTTCCATCAAGTGTGATCAAAACCGCCCCTTTGCCAGGAGCGGTTTTCTTGGTTCAGGTGATGAAGCAGCCAATAGAACGTGGCATCAGGCAGCAGCGTCGGGGTGTTCCTCATTTTCGAAGACCGGCAGGTATTTAACAGCCAGGCCGAATGCCAGGATGCCAGCCGAGAAGATTCCCATTGAAATGGCTACCTCCGGTATGGAAGGAACGTAATTCACATTGTTCATAAAGGTGGGAATATAGGATATAGGATCGGGGTGCTGGATGGCAAACCAGCTCACGTTGAAGCGGTTGAGGATCATGCCGAGCAGCACGGCAAGCGCACCGAGGAATAAGCCCTGCGGGCTCTGGCGGATTTTCTTGAATGAGAACAGCGCCATCGGGAGCAGTGTGCTGACCAGGATCTCGATCCAAAACAGGATACTCATCAAGCCGCTGGTAAACAGGTATTTCAAATCACCGGCAAAAGCCAATTGACCGAACTTGACCAGCAAGTAGAGTCCGAGAACAAAGGGGATGAATCCAGCCAATTTTTCCAAAAGATGGACTTCCAAGCCGCGCTTGAAGTAACGCGAACTGAGAGAGGATTCGAATAGGATCATCGCCAGACCGATCGCCAGGGCTGAGATGAAGAACAATACCGGCAGGATCGGCGTCCACCAGAGGGGATGCAGCTTGGCAGGCTGGATCAGCAGTAAAGCACCCAGCGCGCCCTGGTGAAGGGTTGAAATGACGGCACCCACGATCACCAACGGCTTCATAAACCGGCGGATAATTACGGCAAGTTTTTCCCATTTCAGGCGCTCAAATATGGATGGAGCAAATTCAACCGTCATGATGGCCGCATAGGCCATAACGTAAAAGCCGATCACCAGTAGAAAAGAGGTGAAATTCTGATAGACAAAATAGTGCCAGATGCGCTCCGGGTGGCCCAAATCCACCATCAAAGCGATAACTTCCATAATGTAACCCAGTAGACCGGTCAGGAGCGTCGGCCGGACCAAGGGTCGGAACTGCTCGAGCTCGAAGATATAGACCAGAGAAGTGATGATGAACGCTCCACTGCTGATGGCAATACCAGTATACAAGTCAAAACTATTCCAGAAACCCCAGGGATAGGCATTGCTGAGGTTACTGATCGCTCCTATTCCCATCGTAAAACGGACCATGGCAATGATGAAGGCGATCCCCATCAAACTTAACAAGACCAATACGAATGGACTAATCCGCAGTCGTTTGTTGAGAGCAATCTGAATTTTCATTTGGCTGCCTCTTCAAGCTGTTTTTTTTCAGCCTCTTTCTCTTTTGCCAGGGCTTCTTTCCTTTTATTGATCAGGTGTACAGCCACGGCCGAGCCGGTCAGGAGCGATCCCCAGCCCAAGGCGAAGGGAATAGTTAATCCCATCACTTCTTCACTGACGGCCTTGACCGGACGCTCCCCAACGGCCGGCAAGCCCAGCTCAGCAAAGGGAACGTGCGACAGGATCAGGTAAGAGGTGCCGCCATTCTCGAATTCACCATATACATGATCGATATAGCGGCCTGCGTGAGCCTGGATGCGGGCGTGGGCTTCCTTGAGCAAATCCGCCCGTTCACCAAAGACGAGTGCATCGGTGGGACAGGTGGCCACACAAGCAGGCTCCAGACCTTTGTCAACACGCTGGGGGCACATAGTGCATTTGTCAATGAAAGCACCTTCGAGCAGACCCTTGTTGTAATCGAAATGCGGCACGCCGAAGGGGCAGGCATTCATACAATAGCGGCAGCCAATACATTTAGTGGCATCATAAACCACCGGTCCATCCGAGCGTTTGGTATATGCCCCCACAGGACAAGCCGAAAGACAATCCGGTTCGTTGCAATGCATGCAGTGATACACCATGGAGGCGCGCGTCAGGGTTGGGAATTCGCCTTTGAGGCCGATGCCGGCCAGCCAGATGCGGGTCTTGTCCATATCGATCTTGTTTTCCACGCTGCAGGCCACCATGCAAGCACGGCAGTCGATACAGCGGGTGGCGTCAAAAAGGAAAGCTTTATGTTTAATTTCTGTCATGGTTGATTCCGCTTCTATGGCTTGGATACCGTTACAAAGGTCTGGCTGAGCGCCTGCCCACCACTGATCGGATCGGTAAACGTGAGATGCAGGTCAGAGTCGCTGGCGCCGAGCCCGTAAGCGGTGGTCAAGCCCTTGGAAAGATGCCCAAAGCCGGGCGTCAGGTAAACACAATCCGGCCGGATGGCTTGAGTAGCGAGGAGTTGGATGTGGATCTTACCGGCGGCGCTGGCAACTTCCACCTCATCATTATCAGCCAGGCCCAGGCTTTTAGCGGTCTTGGTGTTCATCCATAAACGCGGCACATCGGCATATTTATGCAAGAGCTGGTTATTCTGGGTGCCCATCTGGGTGTATTGGGCCACCTTGCCGGTCAGCAGGTAGAATTGGCCGGGTTTAGGAGCAGGCGGTTCCTCCCACTGCGGCAGAGCGGCAAACCCACCCTTATCCAAAGTAGATGAAAACAACTCAATCTTGCCGCTGGGCGTATTCCATTTCAATTCGGGGAATTCGCCACTCTCACCAGGCAGCTGTGCATAGCCCTGCTGGCGGACTGTACTGAGCGAAACCCCCAGAGGCGCCAATTGCTGGTTTAAGTAATCCTCTTCATCTTTGTATTGGAAATAATCAGCCAAGCCCAAGCGGGTGCCAAGCTCCTTGTAAATCCACAAGGCGGATTTGCCTTCGCCCTGGGCTTCGATAACCGGCTGGCGCAGGAAGGCCTTGTCCCCGACGATGTTGAGCGGATCGTAGCGTTCCAGATAGGAGGCTTCGGGCAAGACCACGTCCGAGAACCAGGAAGTGTCGTTCATGATAATGTCGATGGTGGTAATGAAATCCATCTTTGCGAAGGCTTGCAGGGTGCGACCCCGGTCTGGCAGCGACAGGGCCGGATTCTGGCGGGCGACGAACCAGCCATGCGCCTGGTAAGGGTCGCCACTTAGCGCGGCTTCGCGTAATTCCTGGAAGACACCGATCTTGAGCGGCACGAAGGGATACTTCCAGGGGACACCATCCAGGCGTTGGGCGGAAATCCGTGGATAAGCCGGCTGCGGCGGGGCACCCAGAACACCACTCTCCTCACCGGCAGCGGGGAACATGGCCACACCCCAATTGCCGGTAAGGGCATTCAGGATGGTAATGGCACGTTCGGTCTGGAAGGAATTCACGAAATTGGAGGTACGCCAGCCGTTATGGGCGAGGGCATTGGGTGCGGCCGCGGCAAACTCGCGGGCAATGCGTTGAATTGTATCGGCCGAAATGCCGGTGATGGAGGCCGCCCATTCAGGTGTGTATTGAGACACTGAGCCAGCCAACTTATCAAAGCCGGTAGTGTTGTTCGAAACAAAGCTGCGGTTGTACAAGCCTTCGGCGATAATGGTGTTGAGCAGGGCAAGATGGAAAGCCAAATCAGTGCCAGGCCGAATGGGCAGCCATTCTGAAGACTTGGCGGCGGTCTTAGTGAAGCGCGGGTCGAGGGTGACCACTTTGGCACCCCGATCGATGGCCTGGCTCAACGCCGAGGTTTCGGAAGTGGAGATAGCCTCCATCAGGTTCCGGCCGGTCAGGATTATATATTTCAGGTTGTCATACTTGCGATCGGGTTCTTCCATGCCATAGGTAACCAGGTTAGCGACGATCATGGCGTTAAAACACAGGCTGCGCTGGGTGCCATAATTGGGGGAACCATAGGCATTCAGAAGATTCTCAAACTGAACCTGGGAGAG
>JADGQB010000108.1 GCA_017882145.1 Anaerolineales bacterium | reverse complement strand
GGCGTGGCGTTCCTCCTGTTTCTGGGCTATAAATCGACAGATGAGCTGGGTAAGGCACTTTCGTGGCTCGCGCGCCTGATCAATCGCATCCTGCGGCCCTTTATCCACCGGGACTATATCCAGGAAGAGCGTTCGATCTATTTTGCAAACGAAGTTGGTGAAGGGATCTCAATGTTGCGCGGCAAGCGTAAAGAAATGCTCTGGCCTTTTCTTTTTGCTTTAAATAACTTTGCCCTGCTTATTTGTGTACTGGCCTTCACCTTCCTGGCTCTGGGAACGCCTTTCTCGGTCGGCACCCTGGTGGGCGGGTTTGCCATCGGCTATCTGTTCCTGATCGTGTCACCGACCCCCTCCGGGCTGGGCGTGGTCGAGGGCGCCATGACGATAGCATTAAATACACTACGCGTCGAGATGGCAGCCGCTTTGTTGATCACCCTGTGCTACCGTTTCATCACTTTATGGTTCCCGCTGGCGGTAGGCGCAGTTGCTTTCCGAATCCTGGGGGGTAAGCCGAAACCTGCTACTGCTGCTTAATTCAGAATATTCTCTTTCGGTATTCCCAATTTGCTTGACAATACAGAATATTTGTTCTAAAATAACATCCTGTCATTCTCATAAATCGGGAGGCCGGATATGTTTGAGTTACCTGAATTGATAACGCTTGCCAGGCAATCCAATGGAACCTTGCTGGGAAAAACCATCCGGGAAGGAACTCTGGGCAATTCTCCGCATAAGTTCGTCTGGTATAACCGCAAACCGGAAGAATTTACCAATTTGACCTGCGGAAAAACAATCGGTAGGGCCTATACCAGAGGCAGGTGGCTATTTATTCCGCTTGAACCGGGCTATATTCTGGTTTTTGGTGAATGCGGAGGAAAAATTTTGTTCCATTCAGCCGGGAAGGAGCTGCCTGCAAAATACCATCTCTACCTGAGATTTGAAGATGGTTCGGCTTTAACCTTGTTGACACAGATGTGGGGGGCAATGGAGTTATTCGATGCCGGCCAGGAAAAAGAACGAAAATATATAAAAGACATGCGGACAACCCCCATCGAGCCGGAATTCACCTTTCCCTATTTCTCCACCCTGATCGATGAATTACTGCTCGAGGAAAAACGCAGTCTCAAGAGCCTGCTGACTCAGGATCAGTTGATCCCCGGGCTGGGCAATGCCATCGCTCAGGATATCCTTTTCGGTGCACACCTGCATCCGCGCCGGAGCCTGGCTGACCTGACCCCCGGTCAGCGCCGCGACCTGTATACAGCCATCACTACTACAGTCCGGGAGGTTATCGAAAACGGCGGGAGGAATGACGAATATGACCTGTTCGGAAATCCCGGCAGCTATGTGCGTATCATGAACAGCGCTTCAGCCGGTAAACCGTGCCCCGAATGCGGGCGCACGGTCGAGAAGATCCAATACCTGGGCGGGGCCTGTTACTTCTGCCCGAAATGCCAGCAATAAGGTCAAACCGTCGATCATATTAGCATCATCGTCCGTTGTGATCCAGAATTCGGCCACTTGACCAGGGTCAAGACTATTCTCCAGACTGATTGATCTTGGTGAAATATCCTCTATAGTTAAAGGGTGGATATTGCGATTCCAAATTACGCCGGGAGGAACACCATGAAACGTACCACGTCTTTATTTCTACTCATCAGTATTTTGCTGGTTGGGGTCGCCGGGTGCACGGCCGCTGCAGCTCAACCAAAACCTTCTCCCATTCCGCCAACACCGACCCAATATATGCAGGATGCCGTATCAAAATTGCATTGGTTCGGTACTTCAGCCATCCTTTATAATGGCTCCAGGGTCATCTATTTCGACCCAATCTCCCTGGATGGACCCTTACCGCCGGCAGACTTGATCCTGGTCACGCACTCCCACTCCGACCACTGGTCAGTCGCGGATCTAAAGAAGATCATCGCACCCAAAACAACCTTGATCATCGGCCCGATTGTCGCCAACTCTTATGAAGCCGATAAAACCAACCTTGGGATTCCAGCTACAATTTTAAGTGAAGGACAGACGACGGATGTAAACGGTGTCAGCATCCAGGCGGTTCCGGCCTACGATACCATCGGGCATGTGAAAGGTTCCGGTGGGGTCGGTTTTCTCGTCAAAGTGGATGGCCTCACCTTCTATAATTCCGGCGGGACAGCCGCCTACCCGGAGATGGCAAATTACAAGTCAGACATTGCATTCATACCCGTCTACTCCAAGGACCAGGCCCAGGCGATGGCCGAGATCATCCCGGCCAGGGTGATCATCTTTGAACACACCTCATATTATGCGGCTCAAGCCGTATCTGACCTGTTCACCAAGAGTATTGGAGCCGGGAAGATCTTTGTTGCAATGGAAGCCGGGCCGATTATCCCCTAAACTCTACTCATACAAAAGAGGACAGGCATTCGCCTGTCCTCTTTTGTATTCCGAGTGTGGCCTGAATCTCAGTCCTAAACCGCTTTCAGAGCCATACTCAACTATTGACCGGTAGAGAACTGAACATCAACGCTCATGCCGGCGCGTACATTAGCGGGCAGCTTATCCAGCAGGATGGTTGTCTTGTAAACCACGTCCCCGCCGAGGCTGTCTGCGAGCGGTGAGATCGCACTGACCTTCCCGGCAACCTGCTGGTTGAGGGCCTTAATTGAAACCGTTGCAATCTGGCCGAGCTTGACCAGCGGGACATCCCGTTCACTCAGATCGGTTGTCTCGACATGCAGGTGGCTTACATCGCTTAGGACCAGGATGACCTGGCCTGGCAAGACATAATCACCGCTGCTTACTGCAATGGATGCGACCTCCCCCGAGAAAGGCGCAACCAGGCGGGTGGCATCCAGGTTATTCTGTGCGGTTTGAATAGCAAGCTTTGCCTGTATGTATGTTTCCAGCGCGGCACCGCTGGCAGCCTCGGGTATCGTTCCGCCTGTCAAAGCAGTCAAGTAATTTTGCGCGTTTGTCAGTGTGGCATTGGCCAGCTCAAGCTTCGCCTGGGCTTCATCGAGTTGGCGCTGGGTCGGTTTTTGCGAATAGAGGCTGTAATAATACTGGGCGTTGTTATAAGCTTGCTGGGCGTCATAAAGCCTCTGGTAGGCTTCGGCCTCATTGGCGTTGTTGATATATTGACCGACCTTGGCGCTATCATAAGCTGACTGCGCCTTATCCAGGTTGTCTTTGGCAATCACAAAATTGGCATAATAATTTTGAATAAGTGGTTCGTTCTTCCAATACTGCTGGTTGTTCACGACCGTTTGAGCATTGGTCACATCCAATTGAGCCGCGCTCACGGCCAATTTCGCGTTCGCGATCGCTTCCGGAGAGGTAAGTTCTTGCAGGGCAAGCGTCACCTGCTGCAGCTGGATCTGTTGGGCGGTATCCTCCAACTGAAGCAACACTTGACCGGCCTGAACCTGATCGCCAACCGCCACCTGCACCTGTTTGAGGTTACCCGCCATGCTGAATGCCATATTCGCCACCTGGTCGGCGACGACCACTCCCGAAGCGGTCACTCCCCCGGAAACGGCAGTGTTTGCCGCGGGCGTGGAGAGATTATCTCCCAGGTTGATAGTCGGGATGGCATTGGATTGTGCGCCGGAGGAACATGCCGCCAGGGCCATGATAATGATCACCGGCAGACAGAGCAGCTTGAATCTCATTGAATCCTCCTAGGAATTCTTACCATTCCCATTATTTTCCACGATCAGGCCGTCCCGCAGCGTAACAATCCGGCGGGCATACTTCATGACGCGCGGGTCATGGGTGGCGAAGACAAAGGTAACGCCAGTCTCCTTGTTCAGCTTTTCCATGATCTGCATCACCTGCGTGCCGTTCTCAGTGTCCAGGTTGGCGGTCGGTTCATCGGCCAATACCAAGGCCGGTTTTGGGGCCAACGCACGCGCAATGGCAATGCGCTGCTGCTGTCCGCCTGAAAGCTGGTCAGGGCGGTTTTTGGCACGCTCCACCAGGTCAACCGCTTTGAGCAGTTCCATCACTCTCTCACGGCGCTCACTCGGGGAATGACCATTCAGCAGAAGCGGCATTTCCACGTTCTCATAAGCCGTCAGGGTTGGGATTAACGCAAAGAATTGGAAAATAAAGCCGATATGGCCGCGCCGCATGTCAGCACGTTGGTTACGGTTAAGACGCGTGACATCCTTGCCATCCACCCACACCGCTCCGCTGCTGGGCTGGTCGAGGCAGCCGATCAGTTGCAAAAGGGTGGTCTTGCCAGAGCCGGAAGGGCCGACCAGGGCAGTAAATTCACCGTTTTCAATGCTCAGGTTTACGCCGCGCAGGGCCTGGGTTTCCATCGTGCCAATCTTATAGACACGGGTAGCATTATCAATCTTTACGACTTCCATTTTATTCTCCTTTTTTGGTTCGTTTATTTCTCTGCGCGCAGGGCTTCGACCGGCTGCAAGCGGGAAGCCATGATTGCCGGATACAGACCAGCCAGAATGGTTACGATGAAGGTCAGGATGGAAAGGTTGATCGTGTCATTCAAGGTCAATTTGGCAAAGATCGTATCGGCGACCGTGAAACCGGTCAGCCCCATGTTCCCGATATAAAAACCATGGATGTTAAACAGGTAAGCGGATACCACACCCAGTACCACTCCCATCAGCACGCCGCCGACCGCCAACAGGGTGGATTCAGCCAGGAACAACACCATGATCCGGCCGCCGCGCATTCCGATGGCCGACAAAATCCCGATCTCACGCGTCCGTTCGTAGACTGACATGATCAACGTGTTGATGATCACCGAAGCGGCGATTGCCAGGATAATCAAGTAAAGGATGGAGATATAGCTGTTAGCCTGGGTTTCCCAATCCAGGATCAGCGGGTTCAAATCTTTCCACGTGAGCACTTTCAAGTCGGATCCCTTCAAGGCGCTGGCAACAGCCTCCGTGTATGAAGCATCCTTAAGCAGAACGAAGACGGTGCTGGCGCGATTCTGGGCCTGGGTGATGGTCTGGGCTTTCGTCAGCGGCAGGAAGATGGTCGCACTGTCAAAACTAGACGTATTGGTCGAATAGATGCCGCGAACGATAAAGGTCTGCTCGGCCACATCCCCGTTGGCGGTGTTGACCGAGAGGCTGACATTGTCACCAGCCTTCAAATGCAGCTTCTCGGCACTGGGTTTGCCGATCAGCAGGCCTGCGCTGTCATCGGCCTTCAGGTAACTCCCGCTGATGATCCCCAGGCGATACGGATCGTTGGCAGCCGAGGCCGGATCAATCCCGTAAATCCTGGCGCCTGCCGATTGGTTTCCGGCCGAGATGAATCCGCTGGCATACAAACGCGGCGTGGCAGCCTTTACCTGCGGGAGTACACTAATCTGACTGGCGATCTGATCCGGATTGACGACCAGATCCTCCCATTTCAGGCTGGACTTGTTTTGGTCATAGCTGGCCGCCCTCACCTGAATATGACCGGTCTCAAGGATGATGGCCCCTTGAATCGCACTGCCCATTTCACCATTGATAACGGAAGACATCAACATCAAGATCATAAGCCCCACGCTGACCGCCAGCGCAGAGAAAAATGAACGGCGGCGGTTGCGGCCAAGATCGCGAAAGGACATTTTAAATAGTTGCAGCATGCCACACCTCATACATAGTGCAGGGCTTCGGCGGGTTCACGCCGCCCGGCTTCGATGGCAGGGATGACCGATGCCAGCGCGGATATGATTGCCACCACGGAGGCGCGCATCAACAATTTTTCCGTGCCCCAGGTGGGATAGACCTTGCCTTTGATCAACGCCATGTAACTGGTGACGCTCGACAAGGAACCGAAATCGAGCCCAACTTTCATCAGGAGTCCGTTGAGCGCCAGTCCCAGGACGATCCCGGCTGCCACCCCGACCAGGCCGATCATGATCCCTTCGAGGATGAACAGCAGCGAGATCTGAGCCGGCTTGAGTCCCATCGCGCCGAGCATGCCGATCTCACGGGTCCGTTCGTAGATCGCCATTAGCAGTAGATTGAGGATGCCGACCCCCGCGATGCCAATGATGACCACGCTGAAGATGTTCATCACCCCACCCTTGGTGTTGATGGCGGAAGCCAGGTCGGGGTAATTTGCTTCGAACGATTCAATCTCTACTCCGGTCAACTTGGATTTCATGCTGCCAATGACCGCGTTTTCCTGCCCGATCCGCTTCAGGAAGACTGCCACTTCGGTGGACTGCCCGTTCAGGTCGTAGAGCGATTGGGCCTCACCAAGCGAGATGTAGACGGTCTGCTTCTCGATATCTGCCATGCCGAGATCGAAAATGCCTACCACCGTCATCGTACGCTGGCGCATCTGCTCGTGCTGGGAACGACCAACCAACGTGATGCGGTCGCCGACCTGCACGTTCATTGCATCTGCCAGGCCTTTGCCAATCAGGATATTGTCCAAGTCGGCACTGCTGAGGTTGCGTCCGGCTTTGACGAACTGCCCGATGATATTCAAATTCAACTCGGTCTCCGGTTCGACACCGGTAATACCAACCGCAAAGGCGCCTTCATGGTTCGTGACCAGCCCGCCGGTATTGATGCGCTGCACAGCGCCCAGCGTCAATGGATTGGCTTCCGCCGCCTTGATCGCAGCCTGCGGATCAACCAATGGCAGCAACGGGGTCGAATTCGCCTGATCGCGATAACCTACTGCGTGGACCTGGATGTTGCCGCCCAGTACCTTCACGGCGTTACCATAGATCGCGTCAGTAAAGCCGTTCATCAACCCATCGTAAAACATCATCAACGCCAATGTCAAAGACATGGCAAGCACGATGATGATCGTCCGGCGGCGGTGGCGCCAGATGTTGCGCCATGCCAATCGTAAGTAAAGTTGCATTCTTATACTCCTTTTCCTATATTGAATTTGAGTATATTCGATAACAGGCTATTAAAGAATTACTCATACCTTAATGCCTCAACCACTTGCAAGCGGGCTGCCTGGCGGGCCGGAATGACCGCTGCCAGGGCGCCAAAGAGCAGTCCGATGGCAATGCCGGCCAGGACTCCCGCAAGCGGGAACGAATATTGCATGGGGAACAGGCTTCCCAGGGCCCTGACGATCACATATCCCAAATACATCCCGGAAAGGATGCCGAATGCCGTCCCGACGCACGCCAAAAGCAGCGCTTCGGCCACTACCATTCGATGGACTTGTTTGCGGGTGGCGCCCACGGCACGGATCATTCCGATCTCGCGCTTGCGTTCGAGTACATTGATGGCCAGGGTATTCAACATGGCGATCAACGAAGGCAGCGCCAGGAAAGCCAGCAGGAAGTACATCCCGGCGAAAATAGCGTTTATCAGTTTCTCCATCTGGTCAATATAACCCTTCCCGGCAATGACAGTAAACTGGGGGTAATCGGCTGCTACAGTTTTAACCTGTTTATCGACATCTGCAACTTTTACGCCAGGTTTCAGGTTCAATTGCAGGAATACGTCATCGCTCCGGCCAAAATCGGCCGCCAGGTTGGCTTGCGAGACAAAACCAGTGACAACTTTGGCATCCAGCAAATCCGTGGCAAGGGCAACGATCGTGTAAGCCTGTTGACCTTTGGGAGTGGCGAGTGTAACTGTATCACCCACTTTGACCTTGGTGGCTGCAATGAAGGCGCCATTGACGATCATGTTCCGTCCTTTTGCCAGGGCGGCATAGGCAGATTCGTTGCCTTGCTTGAAATCCAATCCGCTGACGATCGGATAAGTCACGGGATCAATGCCCAGCAGGGAAACCGCCTGGCCATTCAACTGACTGTTGGAAAATCGCAAGGTGGTGATATCGCCTACGCCCGGGATAGCCTTCAACCGGTCCGCAAACTCCGATCCGGCGCCCATATCACTGCTCCAAACCGAAATAGAGGGGGGCACGAAGAGGTAGTCACTTCCCAGGCTTTTATGCAGCGTACTTTTTATCATTCCGCTCAAACTGGTACTCATCCCGCCCAAGGCAACAATGATGGCCAATCCGATCATGGTGGCACTGGCAGTAATTGTGACACGCGCAGGCTGGCGGGTCAGATTGCCCTGGGCCAGGTCGCCGGTGCCCTGGCGGGCATAAATCAGCGCTGTCAGCCGGCCAAACATGAATGCGATTGGGCGCAACATTGCCGGGGCAGCCAGGATCAAGCCAAGCAGGAACAGGATTCCGCCCAGCGAGATGAGACCCATATTTCCGGAAGCCAGCGCCAGAAGCGCTCCTCCAAGCATTACCAGGCCGGCTATGAACCCTGGGCCAATCCGCCGCTTGAATTCCATTTCAGTCTGGGAAGGCCGCAGGGCATCCATGGGAGTAACCTGGCTGGCATTGCGAGCCGGGATCAGCCCGGATAGGACGGTGATACCCACTCCGATCAAAATGGATGTAACGATCAGTGTGGGAGAAACAATTGGCCTACCCATGTTCAAATGGATGAATGCTTCGATCGGCCGTCGGACAAGCAGGATAATGCCTGCCCCAAACAGGTAGCCCAACAACAGACCGACTGCGGACCCGATCAGGCCCTGCAGCAGGCCTTCGATCACGATCATGCCGGTGATGGTGCTGCGCCTGGCACCCAGGGCCCGCAGCATTCCGATATCGCGCCGCCGCTCGGCTACCACGGTTCGGAAGGTATTAAAGATAATGAACCCACCCATGAATAAAGCAAGGACTCCGAACATATTGAAAGCAGCCTGGCCCAGCTGGATGCTCGCGAACAAAGACGAATCTGACTCGAGTGCCCCGACCTGGTACTGGCTCCCCATGACGTCCTCGATGGAGGCCACGGTTTGACTCCGCAAACCTTCATCTGCGGAGGTCATGGCAACCTCGATGCTGTTTATCTGGCCGGCCTGGCCGGTCAGGGTTTGGGCCTGTGAAAGCGTTACGAACACATCCTCATTGCCAGGAGCCGTATGCGCTGGCAGGATACCAACCACCTGCAGGAGCGCGATGCCATTTACAGATGGTACCTTGATCGTTTCTCCAAGTTTGACGCCATAGGCATCTGCCAGGGTTTGCGAAATGACCGTCGAATTCGAATCGCCCGCCTGCAGGAAGCGGCCCGGGTTCTGAACCAGATAGACATGCAGCAATTGGGCCGCCGCGGGGTCCACCCCAACCAGGTTGAGGGCAGTGACGCGGTCCTGTCGGGCGGGGTTGGCATCTACAAAATCCGCCGGCAGGTTGATGGTTCGCTCCAGCATGGCGGAAACCGCCCGGATGCCCGTAATCCCTTCCAGTTGGTTTGCCACCTGTGCCAGAAATCCGCTGCCCGACCGGTGTGTGATGGTCACATCCGCCACACCGCTGGCAGCCATAATATTGGCCTGAAATGCCTCCAGCATGGTTGGCAGGATGATATTCATCCCGAAAATAACCATCACGCCAAAAACGACCGCCAGGGTGGTCAGAAAAGTACGCAGTTTACGCCCGTTCAAATATCGCCAGGCAAGGGTCAACTGGAGGTTCATAAGTGTCCTTTTGGAAAGCAATCACCTCTCAGGTATCAGCTCCCAGATGATCTGTTATTGAGCGCTGATGGCTGAAAGTTAACCGCCAATCTCCTTGATCTTTTCCACAATCTTTTGCGCCCCACCCCTGCGCTCGAGATTGGTCTCGTCCACGATCCGGCCGTCCTTGAGAAAAACGATCCGGTCGGCGTAGGCCGCAATACGCGGGTCGTGAGTCACCATAACCACCGTACGCCCATAATCCTTGGTGACCTGGCGCAACAGGCTGGCAATCTCGTCCCCGGAACGGGTATCCAGGTTGCCGGTAGGTTCGTCGGCCAGGATCAGCGTCGGTTCTGCCACCAGCGCACGTGCAACTGCGACACGTTGCTGCTGTCCGCCTGAGAGTTGGTCGGGGCGGCTGGTCAGCCGGTTCCCCAGCCCGAACCGCTTGAGCCATTCGGTGGCACGCTGCCGGGCCTCGGCGGGTTTGACGCCATCCAGTGTGATCGGCAGGCAGGCATTTTCAAGCGCATTCAGGACCGGGATGAGGTTGAAGAATTGGAAGATAAAGCCCATCTTCCTTCGGCGCAGTTTGGTCAGATCGTCATCTTTCATTTCAGAAATGGCTATGCCGTCGATACTTACTCCGCCCTCACTGGGATGATCCAGGCCACCCAGCAGGTGCAGCAGGGTGGATTTTCCGCATCCGCTGGGGCCCATCACTGCAACGAATTCACCGGCATTGACATTCAAATTGACGTGGTCGAGGGCGATGACGGCTGTCTCGCCTGAACCGTATATTTTAGTTAGGTTTTCTGTTCGGATCAGAGACATTGAAAACTCCAATGCAGTTGACGCTTTTTGATTCGCAAGTAATAGACAGGAAGGTCATATTTTCAACTTGGCTTGCAAGAAATCCAGGAGATGTTTGTGGAATATTTCCGGTTGATCCAGGTTGGCTGCGTGTTTGGCATTCGGAATAACAACCAGCTCCACGCCTTCGTGCCTGGCCCACAGCGGCATTGCCTTACGGATGTTGCCGGTGGCTTCCTTGTCGCCCATCATTAACAACAAAGGTTTTGTGGTTTTGTAGTCAGGCTCATAACGCAGACAGCGGCTGGCATCCATCAGGACATGCACATATTCTTCCTTGCTCAATACCTGCATGGCTTTGCGTAACAATTCCTGTGACTCTTTTGACGTGGCGCTTACCGCCACCGATTGGTCGATCAGGGTCTTGTAAGGATATAACTTGAAGATTGGTTCGGCCGCTTTCAGCCAAAAATTGTCGGAGCCGCTCAATTGCATGAAATTCCAGGTGCAATCCAACATTACCAACGTTTTAACACGCTCTGGGTGCTGGAAGGCGAATTCTTGATGCAGGTTGCCGCCCATTGAGTGGCCGACGAAAGTTGCTTCCCGGGCGTCCAGCAGGTCGAGCACAGCCAGCAGATCCGCCACCGCTTCGGGCAGGTGGAATGTAGCCGGGCGTGAGAGCCCGTGGCCGCGCATATCCCAGGTGAGGATGCAAAAGTGCTCGCCTATTAGCGGCAGGGTGGCATCCCATTCGTGGTGATCGATCGTCGCGCCGTGGGTGAAGACCACCAGCGGGCCATCTGCTTTGCCGCCGGTCCAATAATGGATGCGACAGCCATTGCGTTCGAGGGTGTTTTCGATCAGTTCCATAGATATCTCCATACCATCCATTACCCTGACGGGCTACGCCTGCCCAATTTGCTTCAAGACTTCCAGGGCAAAGACGAATACCCAAACCATGAAAGGCACAATCGAGGTCCTTTGGATCAGGCCAGTCCAGCCGCTAAATGAGTTTTGCAAGCCCGGAATTTTGGTGGAAATGGTCAACAGGACCAATCCCACTGTACTGATTGTGCCCAACACGATCGTCCACCATTTAAGAGATTGCCACTTTGGGTCAGAGCTAAAACGGCGCAGGTATACAAAACAACTGATCGGCATCAGCAGGAAAACGATCGCCCCGGCAATCCCATGGATCGTACCGTGGATACTGGCCAGGTTCTGAGGAGTCCCAGTAGGGTCCATTACAAAGGGGCCGGAAATA
Organism: Anaerolineales bacterium; assembly: GCA_017882145.1. Taxonomy (GTDB): domain Bacteria; phylum Chloroflexota; class Anaerolineae; order Anaerolineales; family Villigracilaceae; genus UBA877. The sequence goes on along the minus strand of JADGQB010000108.1, from coordinate 86 downwards.
AAATAAAAGACCGAAATGATCGTGAGCAATACAAGACCAGCGCCTGCGGCTTTCCCGGTTTGGAACTCGGCTGCCACGCCGCGTGT
>JADGQB010000107.1 GCA_017882145.1 Anaerolineales bacterium | reverse complement strand
TTAGGATAATAAGGCTCTACGTGCGCAAATCCAGTCCACTGATTTGTATCAGTCCACAACAAATGCGCCTCTTCGATACGCTGGTTCTTCAAGTCCATCTTCCGGTCAGGCGGCAAGCAAGCGATTGATTACATATTCTCACAAAATTCGCTCAAAAACACCATAAAACTGCTCATTTAACCCCCGATTCCGGTGGATCAATTCGTTCAAAATTCCTCCAAAAAACCTGCTTACCCTCACGAAAACCGCAAAAACCTTCAAAACCTGCAATAGATCAGGTTTTTTTCTTCCTGCTCTCCATTTCCCCCGAATTGTTTTTCTTTGTTTTGTACAAACGATCCCTCCCAGGCCCAAAATTGCCCGCTAACCGATTGTGACGGTCACCTTCCCTTCATGCTGACCGTCACATCCTTTTACGTTGCCTGTACCCGTCCTTTGGGTATACGCAGTACGTTTTACCTTACTCCACCTCAAACAGCGCCTCCACCGGCCTCGGTGCTCCCAACTCCTCTCCGCGCCGGCCGGGGCTGCAACTCCCGACTGTCAGGCGGAATTGACCCGGCTCGATCTTTTGATCGCCGTTCTCATCCACGAAAGTCAGCGCCTCGGGCGGGAGGATGAAGCGGATGGCCCTGCGCTTGCCGGCCTTGATATGCACCCGCCGGAAGCCGACCAGCTTGTGCTGCGGCACCGGAGCGGAGGCTTCCAGATCGCTCAGATAAACCTGCAGCACTTCATCCGCGTCCATCCCGCCCAGGTTTTTGACGGTCAGGCGGAAGGAGAGCGGCTCGCCCACGGAGAGCTTCCCGGAAGCCAACTTCAGGCCGCTGAATTCAAAGCGTGTGTAGCTCAGGCCAAAACCGAACGGGTAAAGCGGTTCAAGCCGGCTGTAGCGGTAAGTGCGTCCTTCCATGCGGTAATCATCAAAAGGCGGCAGCTGGGCAGTGGCACGCGGAAAGGTCAACGGCAGCTTGCCCGAAGGCGAAACATCCCCGAAAAGCACATCCGCCAGCGCCTTTCCGCCAGCCTCGCCCGGGTACCAGACGAAAACAACTGCTTCAACCATGTCCTCCAGGTCGCCCAGCGCGATCGGGCTGCCCCCGCACAACACCAGCACCACGCGCGCCCCGGCGTAGACCAGTTTCTTGACGAAGTCCACCTGGGTGGGCGGCAGCGCGATATCAGCCCGGTCGCCTTTGTATTCGGACAGGATCGCATCTCCTTCCTCGCTTTCCAGCAAAGACGAATAACCCATGCAGGCGATCGTCAGGTCGGAGGCGGCGGCATCCCGGGTGGTCCAGTCGAGCGTGTTGAGGGCGGCCTGGCTCAACGGCACACCCATACGGTAGCCCACCCGCACTCCCTCCGGAGCGCGACCGATGATGCCTTCCATCAGGGTGGTCAATGATTCGTTATAACCATTGTAATTACCCAACAGGGCTTCGATGCTGGCAGCATTCGGCCCCAGGATGGAGATGCGTTTCACGTCCGGGTGTATGGGCAGGATCTTCGCCCGGTTTTTGAGCAGCACGATCGATTTGCGGGCAGCTTCACGCGCCAACCGGCGGTGCTTCGGGCTGCAGATCACACTGGGCGGAATGGAAGTATACGGGACCATTTCCGGCGGGTCGAAAACCCCCAGTTTGAAACGGGTCAGCAGGGTGCGGTGCAGGGCCAGGTCGATCTGCGCCTCGTTGACCAGCCCGCGCTGAATGGCCTCCTCGAGCTTATCGTACGTGACGCCACAGCTGATGTCGCAACCGGCATTGAGCGCCATGGCAGCCGCTTCCACTGCATCCTGTGCAACTTTGTGGCCGACGTGGATGTCGGTCAGAGCCCAGCAATCCGAAACCACGTGACCCTGGAACCCCCATTTTTCCCGCAGAGTCGCCTTAAGCAGGAACGGGCTGGCGCTGGCCGGCTCACCATTAACCCGATTGTAGGCGCCCATGACGGCTTCCACCTGCGCGCCCTGCACCAGGCGCTTGAAGGCCGGCAGGTAGGTGTCGTTCAGGTCGCGCAGCGAGACGCGTGCGTCGAAGGAATGCCGCTGGCCCTCGGGTCCGCTGTGGACGGCGAAATGTTTGGCGCAGGCGGCGGTTTTAAGATATTTCGGATCGTCGCCCTGCATGCCGCGCACGAAAGCCACGCCCAACTCGCCGGTCAGGTAGGGGTCTTCGCCGTAGGTTTCCTGGCCGCGCCCCCAACGCGGGTCGCGGAAGATGTTGATGTTGGGCGCCCAAAAGGTCAATCCCTGGAGCTGAATAGTGTAGCCCTGGCGTTCCAGGGCGGCCTGGTACTTGGCCCGACCCTCGTCGCTGATGGCAGTCCCCACCCGCCGCATCAATCCGGTATCCCAGGCGGCAGCCAACCCGATGGCCTGCGGGAAGACCGTGGCACGGCCATTTCCCACCACGCCGTGCAGACCCTCGCTCCAGTAGTTGTAGGCCGGGATATCCAATCTCGGGATGGCCGGGCATTCATTCAGCATCTGGCTGACCTTCTCCGCCAGGCTCAGGCGGCCGATCAAGTCATCCACACGGGTAACGAAAGATAAGGCAGGGTCGCGGAAAGGGAGAGTGGGTTGAGGGGGCATATGGGCACCTGTTTATGGAGTCGGGTAGTCGTTTAGTTTGATCGTTAATGGTTGATGGTTAATTACTAATTGCGAGTCATCCGGCGATGGTTACCCTTGCGGAGGTTTGGCGGTAATTGGGTCCACCTTTGATAGATACATTGAGTATCATCCACAATCTTCCAAAAAACGTGACCTTCGCAAGGCTGGGTCGCAAATTGAACTTGCTCTCCTATTTTACCGGCTTTGGGCTGTGGAAGGTATGGCTGAGTTGAAATTGGAACACTATTGAGTAGATTCTATAAGCGGATCAGGATAGCAGCCGGCGCGTCATTCGGTTCCTTGCCCGCTGGTATAATCCAAAAGAAATTCATAAGCCATTGAACAACCAAAAGGCCTGGAAACCAGCATTGACTGTTACGCACCTGAAATGTAGAGATCTAATGTCCGGATATAAAAATAAGATATTGCTTGTCCTGGGGTATATTCTATCTGTAACTTTACTCTTATTACAAATTAAATCCATTATTTCTTCTTACAATAATTATCCTTTTACCCTGGGCTGGTCTGAGGGAGGCCGGATTTTCGCCGCTTATCAGGTTTATGCACCGATCATTGCAGGCAGGTATTTATCCCTTCCATGGCTCGATCCTGGTCGATCCATTCTTGATGGATTGGTATTACTGATTCCCCATGTGTCGATTGGATCCTATCGTTTATGGATTAATATCCTGTTTTTCATTTTCATTTTTTTGGCAGCTCTATTTACCGTACTCAAAGCTCTGAGTTTTTCTGAGATTCCAGGCAAGCAAAAGAAAGAACTGTTCGTATTGCTCAGCCTGTGGGGAACCATCTTTCTGTTACAGGGGCCAATTTACTATCATTTACTTGCAGGGATATTACCAATTCTCTGGTTTTACGATGAGAAACGCCCGCTTCGAAACCTTATTGTCATCATTATATGTTCAATGTGGGAGGCGTTAGGCCGGGTGAATTGGTTCTTAATGCCAGCCACCCTGGTGATCCTGCTGCATGTGTTGCGAACGCCGTTCCCGCTCCGCCCACGAAAGGTTTGGAATTATATAAAGTGGCCTCTGGTTTATGCATTTTCGGGCGGCATAAGCAGTTTTACAATTTATTTGATTTACATGAAGGCAATGGGGTTTGCTATCCCTTTCTTGAATCCAAGTATGAATTACCATTTTGCCCTGTATAAATTATGGCCAAACACCGGATATATGGGCTTGCTTCCTGATATTGCTCTGATATCCCTGCCAGCATTGTTGATTATTCTATACGTTATCTGGGAATATCGACAGAAATTGCATTGGATAAGGCTGCTAATAATCCTTTCCATTCTCGGGGTCTTCTTTGCTGGAAGCACGCTGGTAAGTCTGCGTGCCGGGGGTGGATATGACCTGCACAATTATGACTCTTTCTTGTTGCTTATATTTATTATCATATGCTTCCTTGGTGTCGGCGCTGAATACTTGGATAAGTCCGGATGGGCCGGAAAACTGCCTCTCACTTATCCTGCCGTGATCGTATTTCTATTGTTTATCCCAATCTGGCTGGAAATACCAAAAACCGGTACAAGTGCGTCCCCAACGACAGGTCAAAGTGAGCAATCACTTCCAACTGTCCAGAGCGAACAGAAACTTGCAACCCCACAAAGTGAGCAGCAGGCCCTGCTTGAGATAAAACAAATTCTTGAGAAACCAAATGAAAGTAATCCAGGCCATCCCATTTTATTTTTGGATCAAAGACAGCTGTTGGTTTTTAATAAGATAAAAGTTGAGAACATTGTTATTCCTTATGAAAAAATCGAACTTATGGAAATGGCAATGGCAAGGAACGAAAAATATAAACAACAGGTCCAAAGCGATTTGGAAAATCACAAATATTCCTTGATCGTAAGCGAAATATTGGTGCCATGGGCAAAATCCTACAGCCCGAATCATTTTGAACGGGATTGGTATGAAAACAATGTTTGGGTGGATTTTGTAGCAATTCCTGTTCTGGATTACTATACTCCTATTTACCTCAATGAAGATATTGGGATTGCAATTTATGCCCCAAAACAGTGAGCGATTATGAAAAAGTCTCTGCTACTTTAAGGAGTACCTAAGAGGGGTTCCAGGCCCGGAGCAAGCTGGCACACGGATGGTAAAATCGATCCCGGAGGCAGTGACGGGTGAGAACAAGCGCATCAGCATACCCGAGGTCAAGCCGCACCCACGGGAAAAATTTCATCCAACAAGCGCTATCCGCCCGCAAGGGTTTTTTAGCTTATCTGCCCTTGATCCTGGCTCTGGGCGCGCTCTTGACAGTCGCCATGACAGAAGCGTATTTTGGCAACCTGGATGTGGTCGAATACCAGTGCTACGCAAAGGCTTTTTGGTTTGGGGCCAAACCAACCCAGTCTGTTTCTGCCCCCGCTTGCCAGTTCATCCCACAAATCTCACAGTATCATACATTGCCAAGCGAATACCCGCCTCTGGCATTGATCGTTTTCTCCCTACCCTTGTTGGTGCCGGGGGTCGGTTACCCGCTCATGTTCGCACTGTTCATGGCCGCCACGACCGCGCTGATCTACTGGCTGCTGCTAAAGTATGGGGTGAGCGGGGCAGCCAATGTGTTTGCGGTCTGCCTGGTGGCCGGCTGCATGGGCACCGGATTGTCACGTTTCGACATGGTCCCAGCCGGCTTGTGCCTGCTGTGCATCATCCTGGCAGAACACAAGCGCTGGGGCCTGGCTTATGCCGTTCTGGCGGCAGGCGTCTTGATCAAGATCTATCCGATCGTGATTTTGCCAATATTATTCCTGGCAGAACAACACCAGCAGGCCGGATCATTCTTCCCTTATCAATCCATCCGGTTGAAAACGGCCGGGAGCGTGCTTCTGCAGACTTTTCGCAATATACGCAGGTGGCGTTGGAAGAACGCGCTGATGTTCAGCGGCCTGGTGCTTGGCGTGACCATCTTTTTTGGGGCATTGTCATCAAAGGGAGTATTTAGCTGGATTTCCTATCTGTTTCGACGTCCATTTGAGGTTGGATCAACCGGAAGTTCCCTCTTATGGCTGACTTCCCTGGCAGGGGTAACGGTTACCTGGAAGACCACTTATGGATCGATGAATACATTCAGCCCAATTGAAGGGACGGTTGCATTTATTTTTGGATTCCTGTTCTGGATGGGTTATATTATCATCCTCCTCCGACAATCGCAGGGAAAATTAAAGCTGGTCGAGGCTTGCATCGCGGCCCTGCTGGTGATGATCGCCACCAGCAAAGTCTTCAGCCCGCAATATCTACTCTGGCTAATCCCGCTGCTGGCCTATCGCGCCAACGGCAACCGCAGGTTGTGGCTGATCTGGGGAGCAATTTTCGTCCTGACCTCACTAATCTACCCGGTCTACTATGGATTCCTTTCGATCATCAATGATCCTGCCCGGGTGCCGGGATTCCTGCCGGTCATCCTGTTACGGGATGGATTGTTAGTGCTGCTCACGGCGGCATATTTGTTTAATTTCCTGAAGTTGCGCGAGCCCCTTCCTCACTCCGTCTCTAAATGAAGTAAGCATTTGCGCTTAGGGGATATTCTTAACCCTACGGGTACAGACAGGCACATGTACTTCGCGAGAGAAGGGAGGCAGGCACCGGGATGGCGAAGACGGACCTGACCGCATGTTGGGAACTTCCCCCGGCCTCTTCCCAAATGGTAAGAGGAGCCATACACAGGCTGGAATCGCAAGAGCCGGGGACGCCGACCCCGGCTCTCTTGAAAGGAGGAGAAGAGAAATCGCCTTACCCCTATATCGTATCATCTTCTAAAAAATGTGCTTGACGGCTGGTATACGTTTACCCTATTATTGGATAACAATTCAGTAAGCAGTATTAAGTCAAAAAGACGACATAAAGATCGGCATCCGGCCCGGTATGCAAATTCTTGAATTGGGCTGCGGCTGGGGAAGTTTCGCCAGATACGCTGCCAAAAGATACGCGCAAGCACGCTGGGCGTGACGGTCTCGAAAGAACAGAAGGTGCAAATAAGGCTGAATAAGGATCAATTTAATTGTCGCACTACGGGAAGACGGTATAATACCCTTCTGGCTCAACTGGACATTTCGAAAACAATCCTGAACTAAGAGCCAGATACTTTGAGATACCAAAAGATGAATCCCATAAATATTAGATCTGCCAAACCGGCTTTCAGATGTATTTCCTGCGGACGCGTGATCACCGAAAAAAGCTTAAGTGAGGTCCCGCCCTGTCCGTGCTGCGAGCACCTGACCCGTTTCTCGAACGACTACACCGAGCGGTCGACATCGCATGCAGAAAACAGCCGGATCATGGCAGATTTGCGGCAAGGTCTCGCGGCGCGGTTGGCAGACCCCCAAGGAACCCCGACAAAACCGGGGCAGACTTTGGCAGGCAGGAAGCCGGAGCTGGCGCTGGCAGCTCTGACCATACCGTACCTCCCGCAATTTGGCCGCAAAATCTATGACACCTGGCAATACGGGGGTGGTATGGGGTTGGGCTACAACGGCTATGGCAACGTGCTTGGAAAGGGTCTGCCAGTCTGTGAAGTTCCGGAGGCAGCTACGGATAAATCATTTACGGAGTTGTGGTTATCCGATCAGGGCAGCCCAGCGTTGGTGCAGGGATCTTTGTTAGGAACATTCGAGGAAGACCATCAGCATGGCAGTGTGGTTGGACAACAATGGCACGTGAACGTCATGCGGATATCCTTCGAACATGAGATCGTCCGGCGGCATTCTAAAGAACTGGCGGACAAGTGCTGGGAAAACCTGTGCGCTTATGCGGATAAGAAAGTGCGCATCGAGACGTTCCCGGAGCAGGAAATCCGGGCCATTTTTAAAGATTTTTATTTCCACGGCGACCTGGGTCCGTTGTGTGATTTTGCCTTCAATTACGTGCTGTATGATATGCTGGTCAAGCAAAACCAGGATGCTGAACTGCTGGCGCTGGCGAGAACCAGGCTAGAAGCCGGAGGCTTGGACCAATATAGCATCTTGATCGTGGAACACCTGGATGGAAACGAAAGCGCTCTGATGTTCATTGCCCGGGATTTCAAAGCCGGCAGGTTGGGGAGCCGGGAAATGTCGAGAGCCTGGCGCAACCGGATGCACATATTGGGGGCAAAGGAAGTGTTGGGATGGTGCCCTTGCGATAGGTGTTCATCTACGCATACATTCGATCAGGGGTTCCCAACCAAGAGGAATTAGGCCCCATCCCGGCCTTCCCCAAACGCCAGAGTATAGAAATTTGCCTCTCCCGACCTCCCCTAAATGCACGGAATTTGGGGGAGGAGTGTTTATGCGGCCGATTTTTCCAAAGTAACTAAATAACAGGTTAGGAAGGGAAGGAGAATGGCGGCGAATGGTTAATCCCTTGCAGGGTACGGGGAATAGTGTATGATGGCTGGTTGAGTTCTACAGTTATTATTCGGATTTCTTCGTAAAGCTTCATGACATATTCCCTTTCTGAAGACGTATACGAGACGCGCAAGCGCAATTTCCGCAACGTGCAGATCGATGCGGTGGGTGTGGGGCTGGCGTCGGCGGCTGGGCCGTTCCTGCCGGTTTTCCTGGCGCGCCTGGGGGCAAGCAACTTCCAGGTTGGCCTGCTCACCTCCATGCCCGGGCTGGCCGGCCTGATCCTGGCATTCTTCGTCGGCCGCTTCCTGCAAACCCGTCGCAAGATCGTCCCGTGGTTCAGCCTGTCACGCCTGATGGTACTATCGAGCTACGCCCTGACCGGCTTGGTAACCCTGCTGATCCCGCGCCATTACGCGGTGGTTTCCACCCTGGCGATCTGGGCCTTTGCCACCCTGCCCCAGACGGCCCTTTCGGTATGCTTCAGCGTGGTGATGAATGCTGTTGCCGGGCGGGAAGGCCGCTATGATCTGCTCAGCCGCCGCTGGGCCATCCTGGGTCTGACCAGTTTTGCCGCTACCTTCGTGGTAACCGAATTCCTCGACCGGATCGTTTTTCCGCTAAACTACGAGATCATGTTCCTGGGGCTTTCGCTGGGAGGGCTGGTCAGCTTCTATTTCTCCAACCGGATCAGCCTGCCGGAACAGACCCCGCCGCCGCTGGCCACCGGAAAAACGGCCGGCGAGACCATCCGCAATACCCTGACACTGCTGCGCCAGTACCCGGACTTCGTCTCGATCTCGGCCAAGCGCTTCGTTTATCTCTCTGCTGTGACCCTGGCCACGCCGATCCTGCCGCTGTACTTCGTGCATGTAGTCAAGGCTTCCGACGCCGATATCGGCTTCATCAACATGACCTTCACACTTTTATTACTGGGTGGCTACCTGCTCTGGCCGCGCGTTTCGAAGCGGCGCGGCGGGCGCTTCGTGCTGCTGGCCACCACGCTGGGCATGGTGCTCTATCCGCTCCTGACCGCCACCACCCGCCAGGTAATCCCAATCATCATTTTCACCGCCATCGCCGGGTTGTTCCAAGGCGGACTGGACCTGGTATTCTTCGATGAATACATGAAGACCATCCCGGATGAGTACAGCGCCATCCTGGTGTCGCTCGAGCAGAGTATCCAGTATCTAGCCGCCATCGCTGCTCCGTTGATCGGCACCAGTCTGTCAGCCTACATTGGCCTGGGCGGGGCGTTGTGGATCAGCGCCGGGCTGAGGCTGGTGGGGTTCGGGCTGTTTTTGATCCCGAAGAAGAAACCAGCGATTAGCGATTAGCTGTTGGCGAATTTGCACTTTTGATTATACGATCAAGCCCAGCAGCCATGGCGGCTGGGCTGATTCATGAACAAAGCTTGCGAATCTCTTAGCGCAACAGGTCGGTCATTGGGCTGGCTGTGGCATCCCGGCTGGTTTGTGTCGGCAATCCAAAGATCCATTCAACCGTGCGAAGCAATGAGTAGTGGTTGTATGCCTTCGTTGAAACTACACCACCCGTTTTGGCTCCAGACCCGGCGAAGATGGTCAACACATGGTTGCTTTGGCTGCCATCATCTTCATCCCAGGTGAGAGCCAGCAGGCATTTATCGACTGTGCAGGCAGGTGAATTGAGGATGGCCGGCAGATTATTTTTCAACCAGGTATCGCCGGTACTGACCGAGCAATCGTGCATATCGTCGCACAAGTTGGGCGTGATGAAGACGTAATTCGGTGTAGTGGAAGCAGAATTCAAATCGTTAGCAAGAGCCGTGTAAGGCACCACACCAGCATCACAACGCGCCGTACTGTTCCGAATATCATCGAAATAAACAAAGGGATCGTGCTTCGGCGCATATTTTCCGGAAGTCGTAAGGCCACAGTTCGAAGGCATCGACTCCATATAACCCTTCCAGGTCAGACCTTTGGCATTCAGATTATCTGCCAGGTTAGTGGCATTGACATGACAGGTGGCGGAGGGACTGCAATCCGTGGTAATGCCATAGTTGCTGCCGCCATACAATTCCAGATAATTGGGCAGACTGGGGTGGGCAGTCGCAAAGTAATCGCTTGCAAATGCATAGGCATTTCCCAGGCTGGTGATATAGGGGGTTGTGCTTTTGTTCCAAACCTCAGCGTAGCTGTGGTTTTCCATTACAACCACAAAGACATGCTTTATAGCAGATGTACTTGACACACCTGTTGATGTAGATACGAGAGTGGGTGTATTGGTTATAACGGCTGTCACTGTCGATGTATATTGGATTGTAGGGGTTTGGGTGATAAAGGCTGTTCCTGTCGGTGTGAACTGGGTAGTAGGCGTTTGGGTGATAAAGGCTGTTACCGTCGGTGTTAACTGGGTTGTAGGGGTTTGGGTGAGAACGGCTGTTCCCGTCGAAGTGAACTGGGTCGTAGGCGTTTGGGTGATAAAGGCTGTTCCCGTCGGTGTGAACTGGTTTGTAGGGGTTTGGGTTTGAGAGTTCGTCCCCACCGGTGTGGATAATCCGTTAACTGTGACAACAAGCTGGGGTGCATTTGCACCCGATTCTCGTGTTGAAAGGCTGATGGCGGTCGAACCGGGTGTGGAAACCCCAAAACTATACGTACCTTCCGCAGTCACATAAGCACTTACATTCAACGTGACCCAGGTACCACTCACTACTGCCGACGAAGTAGCCAGGGTTGCGCCCATGGGTGGAGCATTGCTGTAATTCAGCGTGGTTTCTCCCCAGGTTTCATCCTGCACTGACCTGGCAACCAGACTCTGGGAGGTAGATGAGTTTGCATGGATCAATAGTTCGGCCTGAACGATCGCCTGTCCATTCAATCCTGACACAACAAAACGCAGGTAGCTGTTTACAATTGGTGAACCATCAACCCGTAAGGTAGTGGACGTACCATAATTGGTACTTGGGCTGCTTGAATCAACATAAGAATCTGCTATCGGGGTGAAAGTAAGATTCTGGCTTACTGCAGCAGTAGGAATAAGAGTAAGACTGGTCAGCATCCCGGCGATCAAAAGGGTTAATGAGATGCGTACCAGAAAGGGCCTTTTTGAAAACATCTGACGCTTCCTATCTTTCCATAGCTTATATCTTCTCAATAACTGGGTAACGCAAGAAGTACGGGCAACACCGCCCATACTTCTCTATGCTCTCCTGCTTATTAAGGAGATAATATATTTTATTTATGTTGGAGGGGGAATTGTGACTGCGAAAGGGCTGCCGGCTTACGAGTAAATCATCTGCCGGCAATTATGCTGGTGATAGTTTGTTAAACTGCATGCATCTTCGCTCTGTCGAGTTAGCGCTCTATAAATAGAGATTTGTGAGGATACCACCAGGGAATAATTTCCACAGATTTGTTAAGACTCTGTAAGGTGAATACGAACCAATTCAACCGGATTCATCCAAAACCAAGGATTGCCGTTGATTGGCGGCATCTGAGACCTCTCCCAGCCTCCCACAAATGCTGACCCGTATCGTGCACGGGGCAGGCGAGCACGGATTAGCCCTTAGCGGATACCTTTTCGGGCACACGTGCTTCGCGAGGGGAAGAGCGGCAAAAGTTTAATAAATAGGGTGGGACAGTCATTGTGACCCCTATATC
>JADGQB010000369.1 GCA_017882145.1 Anaerolineales bacterium | reverse complement strand
GCCGGCAGCAGGATCGGCATCGTCATCAATTGGGCTTGTTGCTGGGTGCGGGCGAAGGTGGAGATCAGCAGCCCGAGTCCCAGGGTGGGCAGCAGGTAGAGACCGGTCATGGCAAACAAGAGCCACAGGCTGCCTCTGATTGGAACTCCAAACCACAACGTGCCAATCAACAGGATCAGAAGCATATCCGCAAAAGACACTAGAATGTAGGGAATGATCTTTGCCAGGATCAATTCCCAATTGCGGATTGGAGTCACGATCAGTTGTTCGATGGTGCCGCGTTCGCGTTCCCTCACGATGGATAGAGCGGTCAGGCTGGTAGCGGTCTGGAACAGGATCATTGCGATTAAGCCGGGGACGATGTTGTAGGCACCGAGCAGATCCGGGTTGTAAAGCACGCGTGTGCGAATATCCACCGGAGAGGCCGCAGAACTGCCGGATGCCCCCACCAGGGCCAGTTGCTGGAGACGCATGCTGATCCCTTGTGACTGGCCAGTAAGGGTTGCCGCGGAAAGGACTGCACCTGCCGTGGTTGGGTCCGAGCCATCGATCACGACTGACACTTGCGCCGGAGTCCCAGAAAGCAGGTCACCGGTATAACTGGATGGGATAATGATGCCCACCTTAACCTTCCCGGAACCAATCAGGTCATTGACCTGTGCATCCGTGGATGCAATGTAATCGAACGAGAAATAACCGGTTACTTTAAAAGCATCCAACAAGGTCCGGCTGGCCTGACTGTTGCTTTGATCAAAAATGACCGTGGGAACATTTTTTATATCTGTGTTGTTGGCATATCCCAGCAGCAATAGTTGCAATACCGGCATGATAAAGATAAAAATCAGCGTGCGCGGATCGCGCACCATATGCAGGATTTCCTTCTTGATCATCGCTCGAAATCTTCTCATAGATAACTCCTGGTCAGTTAGCTCTAAATACCTTGTTGGTCATTCGCCTAAATTAGTTTCTTTTCAAATCGGAAGAGGCTGGGGGAATATATGGACAACTCACTCTGCATCTTCGAAGGCGTTCAATACTTTGTCGAGAAGGGAAAGGAATTGGTCTCGCTCGGCAGGTGTAAACTGGCTCAATGCCTGTTCAACCTTCTCAAGCATGAATGCGCTGATCGCCTGGTAGGTTTTGTTTCCCGTTTCGGTCAGCTCCACCCGGACAACCCGCCTGTCGTTTGGATCGGGCAGTCGCTGGGCATAACCGTTTTTGACCAGCCAATCCATGGTACGCGTGGCGGTGCTGAGTGGCACTTCCAAGTCGCGGCTGAGTTCGCCCATCGTAATGGGACCGTCATAACTGGAGAAAACATTGCCCACGTTATAGAACAGGCCGGCATCATTGATCCCCGCACCCTTGCTGGACAGGGCAAACTCGCGGATCTGTTTTCTTAGCAGGCTGATATTTTCCGGCATAATCACCTTGAAGCGGGATCTAAGACGCACGATCCGCTGCAGTAATTTCACCGCATCAGGAGAGCTTGGGGACAAGGGTAGTTTGATCATAAACTTCCTTCCTGGTATATTTGCTATTAGTAATATTTCCAGATCGGAAGCATTTTACCCATGACTTATCTTGCTGTCAAGGTGGCCTTCGAACAAGGCCAATGGTTCTCTAAGAAAAGTCCATCTATCTCACCCCAGATCGATAAATTCCCCACTTCATCGAAACAATTGCGCAAAAGCAAGCTTAGGATATCTTATTAATGCTACTGCTGCAATTCTGTCTCCAAAATAAGACCTTCATGAGCCCGCAATGTCAGTCCATTAAAAGTCTCTTTCCTAATACGCTCCCCCGGGCGGTCCAGATAGGTTGATAATAGGATTTTTCCACGCATGCCTTTTGGGAGGGTCACCTGGTGTGCTTCAGCCGAGAAATTTAGCAGGATGATGCAGCCTGAGCCTTCGAATTCGCGCAAGAATATGAAGCAATCGCTGGCACCGGCATCCAGCGTCTCATAGCGGCCTCGATATAATGCCGGGGTTTCCCTGCGCAGATGCAGCAATTGACGGTATAGGTTGAGGATGGACTTGGTATCTTTGGCCTGGGAGGCCACGTTGCGCGTGGCATAATCCGCTGACACCGGCAGCCAGGGTTCGAGGCTGGAAAAACCGGCATAGGGCTCGCTGCTCCACTGCATAGGGGTCCGCTCCACATCTCGCGTGCGTGCGGGTCCCAGGTTTTTACCCACCGGGTCCTGGATCTTTTCTGGGGGAATGATCCCATTTTCCAATCCCAATTCATCTCCATAATACAATGTGGGTGTGCCGCGTAAAGTCAGCAACAGCATGGCAGCCAGGCGCGCCTGCGGCTGACCACCCAGCCGGGATGCCAGGCGGGGTTGATCATGGTTGCCCAGCACGTAATTAGGCCAGGCAAAGTCAGGCAGGGCGGCTTCCATTTTATCCACCGAGCGGCGGATGGCTCCGGCCTGCCAGGGCTTATAGATCAAACGGAAGTTGAAGGGCAGTTGGAGTTCATCGCCCCGTTCCCCATAGTAGCGCACCCAGCGCGGCAGTTCGCCAAACAGTTCGCCGATGCCGCAGCGGTCATCGAACTCATCCAGCACCTTGCGGATCTCCCGGATGACCGCATGCACCTCATCCTGGTCATCATTGTATACATGCAATTGCCGGCCAAAAAGGTCGTTGGCGGGCAGGTCTGCGCTGGCACCTGGGTCGGGTGGATTATCCCGCAATTGTTTGTCTTTGATGATCAATCCGACTACATCCATCCTGAAGCCATCCACTCCCCGCTTTAGCCAGAAACGCAGCGTATCCAGCATGGCTGCACGCAACCCGGGGTTACGCCAGTTCAGTTCGGGTTGTTCTTTAACGAATTGGTGCAGGTAGTATTGGCCGGTCAACCGGTCGAGTGTCCAGGCCGGTCCGCCGAATAAACTGCCCCAATTGTTGGGCTCAGAGCCGTCCGGTTTTGGATCGCGCCATATGTACCAATCCCGCTTTGGGTTATCCCGGCCGGAGCGCGCTTCGATGAACCAGGGATGCTGGTCAGAGGTGTGGTTTGGCACCCAGTCGATGATCACCTTTATACTGCGTAGGTGGGCCGCATCCAACAACGCATCGAAGGTTGCCAGGTCTCCAAAGAGCGGATCGACATCGCAATAATCGGAAACATCGTAACCGAAATCGGCCATCGGTGAAGGATAGAACGGGCTGAGCCAGATGGCCTGGATGCCCAGTTCCTCCAGATAATCCAGTTTCTCGAGGATGCCGTTCAGATCGCCAATGCCATCGCCATTGGTATCTTTGAAACTGCGCGGGTAGATCTGATAGATTGTCGCCCGCTGCCACCAGGGGATTGAATTTTCAGGATGCGTCATAAGCAAGCCTAGCCTTGTATTATCTGCCGTGCCACCTTCTGTGCGCCCACCATCACATTCAAAATCCCACCGGTGCTCTCGCTCTGCGCGCCGATGAACCACAGGCCTTCGATAGGCGTCTTGTGGGCGGGCGGCTGGTTGCCAATCACCGGCGGTACCCCGCCGAAAGAATGATGCTTCTGATGCGTACGCTTGCGGAAATCCTCGGGAGAAAGCACCAAGCGCGTCAGCGTGTGCTGGCGCAAGCCAGGGATGTGAACTTCGGCTTCCGCCACCAACTTGTCGGCCAGTTGCTCCTTACACTCGGACCAGCTGCCTTCGGCCAGAGTATCCGGCGCAACGGTGTAGATCGTCACGGCGTATTTTCCAGGCGGGGCGAGCTCGGGCGAGTGCAGGGATGGCACATAGATCAGGAAACCGTCCTTGCCTTCATGATAGTCGCCTGTGCGCAA
>JADGQB010000368.1 GCA_017882145.1 Anaerolineales bacterium | reverse complement strand
ATTCTTGCATGAATACTAGCTCGACAATGTTAGATTAGGTTTGATCACGTTTTTTACTTTGTGACTTATGGCGACTTCGAGTAGAGCGAGAACGATTGACGAGATGTTTGACAACCAGTTGGGTTGCTTGATCAGGCGAAAGTTGAGGCAAGGGCATCGTTGCCTGCAACAATGTGCGCACGTTAGCAACCGACAGAGCTGGCAAAGCCTTCACTTCCAATTCCTGGGCCAACTGAGGATCGCGAGCGTAGGTGTTGGCCCAGTCATACTTGGTTTCGGCGATGAACCAGGTGGCCATAATCGTCATGGCCAAGTGATGTTCCCAAGCGCGGAATTTCTGAGCCTGCAGTTCATCCCAACCGATTTCAGATTTAGCATCCTGATTGGCGCACTCGACAAAATGGCGAACGCATTTGAGCCAAGCCAAACGTTCCAGAGTAGTGGCAGCGGGTGCATTACTCAAGGCGTAAGTGTAGCGTTCGTCGTTCTCATGCCGGATCACCAGCCATTCTTCAGCCAGTTCGTCATCCCGGATCGTCCAGATACGGCGCATGGCAAAACGATCGTCCAGTACACCTCGTTCGGTATTGCGGACTGGAAAGCGTTGGAAATGGGTATCCGAATAAGTGATCAGCTGACGAACTTCCACGGGTTGGTCTTCGCTCAACACCTTGGGACGAGTACTAATTCGCCCGGCTTGTCCTCGGGCATGCGGCGGTATGCCAAAATCGGGTTTGGTCAGATAGATTTGCGTGTTTTCAGGTACTTCAGCCATGTAAATGATGTCAGCTTGGTCCATTTGATGCCTAAACCAGCCGCTCCGCCCATACAGATCGTCACACGCCACTGCTTCAAACGGCAAACCATGCGCCTTGACCCTTTGGATCATGCTCCAGCCCAACTCGATCTTAGTAGCAAATTTGCGCTCTTCGGGAACTCCCACGCGCTTACGCTCACTCGCCATTTCAGCTCTGAACCAATGCTCCGGCAGGAACAGCTCCCCATCTACCCAGGTCCACACCAACTCCTTGTAGAAGGCCAGAAACACCCCCACCTGACTCATCTCAACTTTGCCCAATCGCCCATTGTGTTGGCGTCCCGCCCCCGCACTCTTTTCCCCAGCTTTCTCGTCCGCACTCTCATCCAAAAGCAGCACACCTCCCTGCTGCAACCCCGCCGTCCCGGCAATTTCCTGTTGCACTTTCTGAATAACGGCCTGCGCTTCCCACGGCGAATCAGACATGAATTGCTGCACGTTCTGCCCATCATCCTTCGGATCGATCACTTGCCGCGCAATATTGGCGTAATTACGCTTCGTCTGCATTCCTACAAGTCCTCGCAGGTAAGTCCAGGCGTGTTTCCCACTGTCTCTTGTCTTGGTTTTGAAACATCCGCAATATTGATCCCATTTATTTCTCAATCGACTGCCAAGCCCCGCCACCGCTTCTGTCGGCAAACCCCATCGCTTTGGACTGCAAATATCTTCACTCGTCTTTGCGCAAATCGGCAGCTCCTTCCTATGCCTTTATCGATAGTTGGATGATCTTTTACTGCCGATCATGGATAGTTCAGTATACTTGAGCCAATCTAACATTGTCGAGCTACTCAGCCATAATGAGTCGAAAGTCATTAAATAATCAGGATGAATGATTCTTTTCAAGAAGGCCAGAATGAGTCAGAATAAGCAGCATGATGACAACACAAATTCCCGGGGAAGAAGAGATACGAGCAGCGTACCGACAAGGCGAAGAAGTCGTTGTTGGATTATTCATGCAAACTATTTCCATGATAGAAGTACTGGCAGCCAGGGTCAAGAAGTTGGAAGACCGATTGGTTATGAATAGCGGTAATAGCAGCAAACCACCATCGAGTGACGGATACAACAAACCTGCACCGAAGAGTCTGCGGAAACGGCACGGAAAGAAAAGCGGAGGGCAGCCAGGTCATGCAGGGCATACACTCCAAGCTGTTGAGCATCCTGACCGGGAAGAAGTGCATCGTGTGAGGCGTTGTGATCACTGTCACAGGTCGTTGGAAGAGGTTGAAGCCAGTTGGATCGAAAAACGGCAAGTGTTTGATGTGCCAAAAGTCCACCTAGAAGTGACAGAGCATAAAGCCGAGATCAAGCGCTGTCCGCACTGTGGTGAGATCAGCAAGGCGGATTTTCCTGAAGGTGTCACCCAACCGGTGCAATATGGACCGGAGATCAAAGCGCAGGCAGTCTACTTCAACCAGTATCAGTTACTGCCCATGGAACGGACCGGTGAGGTTTTCGATGCGTTATATGGGCAGGCGCTGTCTGAAGGGACCATCCTGGAAGCCTGCCAGGAAGTTGCTGAACAGGTCGAGCCGGGCAACGCAGCCATCAAAAAGCACCTGACCGAGAAGGAAGCAACGGTGCATTTTGATGAAACCGGAGCACGGGTGGAAGGCAAGCTGCATTGGCTACATTCAGCGAGCACAGCCCTGCTGACCTACTATGCGATGCATACCCGGCGGGGGCAACCAGCGATGGATGCAATCGGGATCTTGCCTGGTCTGAAAGGCCGTGCTATTCATGATGGCTGGAAGTCCTACTTCAAGTATCCTGTCCTGCATGGGCTGTGCAATGCTCATCACTTACGCAGGTTGAAGTTTTTGGAAGAGCGCTACCCACAAGCCTGGGTGGCCGAGTTGGCCGATCTGCTGGTGGAAATGAAAGCAGCGGTGGATACCGCCCGGCTGGCCACTCTGACTTGCCTGACCTCCGCACAGTTGATTGCCTTCGAACACCGCTACGATCATTTGGTGGAACAGGGTTTGCGGGCCAATGCCCCACCAGAGCGGCCAGAGGATCAGCCGAAAAAGCGGGGGCGGATCAAGCAGAGCCCGGCCAGGAACCTGCTGGATGAGTTCCAGGTTCACAAAGAGTCTGTGCTGGCTTTTATGTACGATTTTAAGGTTCCGTTCGATAACAATCAGGCGGAACGCGATATCCGCATGATGAAAGTGAAGCAAAAAATATCTGGCTGTTTTCGGTCAAAAGAAGGTGCCGATCTTTTCTGCCAGATCCGCGGTTACATTTCAACCGCTCATAAGAATGGGCAGCAAATCTTGGATGTTTTGCGATTGGCTCTCGCAGGAACACCTTATTTACCTTCTTTCGTCTCAGCTGTCTGAGTAATTTTACAAATTGAGTTTATTTGTAGGTAGCAATTAATTTATTTGTAGGTGGTGTTTAATTTATTTGTCGGAATGACTGAATGGTTGCGGAAAAAAGCCGTAGAAAGCACCAGACTATTTTATTCTTTTCGGGATGGGGAAAATACCCCGCCGCTCTGCGGCGAAGGTCTGCGGAGCAGACATCCCACCGAGCTTGGAACTGGGATACCCCGTCCGCTTGCGGCGTGGTGGTTCATTTCCTGCCCCGGATCTCTCAAAATGACAGGACAACGGCCGCAAAACAGATCGTTTGTTCGCTGAAAGGGCATAAAAGTCTCTTCCGGGATAATTATTTTATCGGAAATGACATCGAATGCCCCTTTTTCCACCATGAAAAGCCAAAACGGGAAAAATCGTGAACACGTGCGCCACCTTTTACCAGAGGTATTGTTTTGCCCCATAAAGTGGCTCCTTTTCTCAGGAATCTAGCCTGCAATCGAGGATTGTGCGATTAGGGGGGGTATGGATAAGGCTGGTATTCTTGTTTGGTTGTCTTCCCAGACATATAAGTTTGATCGGTCTACCAACTCCACATATACTGGTTTTCAGTTAAGTAGGCTGAGCAGTTACCAAAATTCTATCATTAACCATAACGCGCGCAGGAGTCTTATTCATCAACTAAG
>JADGQB010000367.1 GCA_017882145.1 Anaerolineales bacterium | reverse complement strand
CCCTGCCCGCGCAGGGAGGGGTGCACCCACAGCGTCTGGATTTCACAGGCTTCGGCCCAGGTCCAGCCGGATAAGCCCGCCAGGATCTCCTGTTTCTCGCTGCGGATAAAGAAGGCAAACAAATGGCCATCCTCCCGGCCGGTCTGCCCGCTATTGAATTCGTATAGCCGATCTTCAAGGAACTGAAGTTCGTCGCATGAAGGTACACTTTTGGTCAGAACATGTCTGGTCATTGTCAGCCTCTTTCGCCTGTACCGAACAGACCATATCGCGCAGGCGGTGCAGGCAGGCAAGTCGAACGCCGGCAGCACGCCGGTGCGAATGGGCAGATAAAAGTGCGCCTATCGAATCGGGCCGGGGGAAGCCCCCAGACATGGGGTTGGGGTTCGGTCTTTACTTCTTGGAGAAGAAGAACTCCCAATCACCCAGGGTGCGGCCGTTGTTGATGTGCTGGGTCAGGCTGTAGCCATCCCAGGCGGCGAGGGCAGCGATCAGGATCCATACAAAGAGCGGGATGCAGGCCAAAGCCCCGAGCAAGGTCATCCCCAACCCGATCATGGCAAATCCGCCGCCCAGCACACACGTCAGGATGCCGGCGACAACTGCCCCTGCAATAAAAACAATGCCTTTGGTCATTTGCCCGATGTAAAGATACCCGCCTCCACCGGTGAAGAAATTCAAAACCGCCGCCAGGATTGGTTCTTTCTGTTTTGCCTGTATCGACATGCCTCCACCTCCTTACCCTGCCAAGGGTTCCACTGCCTGCCGCTTATTTTCCTCTTTCGAGCATTACCTCCCCGGGGTGGGTTGGATTCCACGCCATCTGCATTTCGCTTTCGGACAGGCTGCAATTGCATGCATGCCGGATGGCGGGAACTGGGTGTCAATGACTGCGTTGCTCGACATTAATCATTATCGCGCAATTTCACAAAAAAGAAGCATGATTCACAACCAGCGACTTACGACTTTCTCTGATTACCATTAATCCTTGCGAAGGTTCCAGGGGTGAAAGAATAACCGGTGAATCTACACCCTGGCTGACAGGCAATGCCCGGGATTGTATAACCCGCGCAACTGTCCCTAGGGATACATTATTCTTATGACCGCCAACATCAGCGCGGCCTGCGCGCCGGCCGCGGCGATACACGCACCCATATGAATAAAAAAGTTGGAGCCCAGCCTGGCCTTTCCAGTCTGGCCCGGCACAGGACGGTCTGCCAGGATGGTTGCGCCTATTAGAAGTACGACCACCGGCAGGTAAAAAAAGCCAATCGAAAAGGCGCCCAGGATCACGAATCCCAGCATTATCCCGATCGATGCCCAAGTCAGGATGAGGCGCATGGAGGCCGGTCTCTCTGCCTGGCTCCAGATTCCCCAGGTGGCCAGAGCGCTGACCGCCAGCATTTCAAGCAGGTAAAGGTCCGGCAAAGGCCACAGGGATTGCTGCCTGCGCAAGCCCAGCCAGGCGCCTACCGAAACGATCAGGCAGAGAGCTGTCCCAGTGACGGCCAGCGCCCGTTCAAGCCTGCGGATTGATATTGCGCGTGAAGATGGCTCTTGCATTCCGGGCTTTCCTTTCGGATTTACCCTTGCGAAGGTTGCGTGGATGCCAGGACGGTCGGGAATCTAAGTGTTCGTAGATAAACAAACCCTGGTATTGCAAGCCCAGCGCAAGGCTGAATCGCTGGAGAAAATTAATTTAAAGAGGGAATCCGCCGAGCCAATTCGGCCCATTCGCTGCCGAGCGCCTTTTGGATGCCCTGCCTGGCTTGATAGAAAACCGGAGCGGGCATCACCATTTGCCAGATGGTGGTCATGTTCACACGGTCTTCTATCCCCATCAACGGGAACATCCAGGCGATCACTTCCGGGAAACGATCCTGCGGCACAGTGGAGGACAGGAGCCCGACCGCCTTACCCTGCTCGGGCAAAGGCATACGTTCGCGCAGGATGCGGTACAAATGGGCGTCTTCCTTTGCGAGGTGGATATCCAGATGGAACTTGAAGGCGGCCGAGGCACGCGCGGTTTCCAGGGCATCCCGGGCAGCGACTGCTGCTGCCAGCGCCTCGTAGGCCGCATCCAGTCCGCGGTGGTCGCGCAGGTATGCCTCGGCAACCAGGGGCGCCAAAGCTTCCACGGCCGGAAAGATGGCCAGTTCCTCGCCATGGGCGTGCCAGACCAGGATTTCGTTGAAGAAGCGGAAGCGTTCGAGGGTTGGTTCAAGCCCCGGTTTGCCGCGGGCGGATTCGAGCGCGGCCGTGTCGACGATCTTCATATCGGCGCGGAAGGCATTATGGATTGCGATTACTCCATCAAGCGGTACGGTCATTTTTGTTCCTCCTGAATCCTTTGAACGGAAGACGGCCTATTATGTCAATATTAAATCAAATTGTTTGCCAGGTCAATTGCCAATAGGCTGGATTCAGAGATGGCCACATCCTCCTGGCCCGAGATCAAGGCAACGATGTCGCCGAAATCATTTTTCGGCACGCCCGGACGTAAATGGATGTTGGTCATAATATCAGTTCCAATCGTAGGGGCGACCCTGGTGGCCGCCTTGGCGGGCTGTGAAGGGCAGACGCCATCCGCACCTACGATATTGGTGTCAATCCAAACAATCCCGTGGATATGGTTTGGCATTAATACAAATTCATCCTCGAAAAGGCGTATTTCTTTTCGAATCCTGGTTGACCGGAACCACTCTTCCTTGGTGGTTTCTCCCAATGGGTTTATCTGCGTCTCACCATTCACTACTTCCCCAAACAAACATTCCCGTCTGTATGTCACGATGGTGACAAAATAACCTCCTGCCTGGGAATAATCGTACCCTTTCAGGCGGATGGATTTTCTTCTCTGAGTGATGTGGATCGGGTTAATTTCGAGGTCTACTTTCAGGTTCAATTCCTTCCCACACACCGGATGACCACCCTTCAATTATCGCCGTACGGGTTGCATTCACGCTTGCTTGAACACATCCCGTGTGAGCAGCGCGCCGCCCACCCCGGTCAGGATCACCGCCAGGATAAAGGCGATGAGCCCGCCCAGCACCAGCACCCACTGCCAGCCACCCGGTTGGGTCGCACCCGAAGCCAGCCCGGTCGCCACCGCCAGCGCCTGGCTGCCCACCAGCAATATTACCGCGCCGCCGAGCCCCCAGCCGATCAGCCCGCGGAACCTGCGACGGCGCAGCGCCGCCCAGAGCAGCAGCCCGCCGCCCACCAGCACCAGCGGGAACAACTCTGCCGGCATGAGATAGTCGAGCATGAACCTGCCGCTCTGCAGAAGCCGCACCACAGAAAACAGGATGGGCGCCAGGATCGGGAGGCCCACCAGGACAGTCCCCAGGATTGCCAGGATTTTGGTAAAAACGCCCTTGTTTTCAATCATCGCTCGCCTCCTTTAGGTAGGGCAAATTGCCAGTTTGCCCTACAATTCCTTTTAAAGTATAGCACGCCTGTCAATCCCGTTGATAGGCCGTTTAGCTTCCGCCAACCATCTGGCATATAATTGCTTTCATCCCCTTCTGGAGCATTAACCTGGAAAACCTGCCATGATCATTATTATCAACGGTTCCCTGGGTGTTGGAAAAACCAGCGTCGCTGAGCAGTTGCATTGGAAGCTCGACCGGTCGGTGCACCTGGATGGCGACCACATTGGAGATGTACACCCGTTCGAGATCTACGACGAGCGGCGTATCGCGCACCTGTACCGCACACTGGCACTGTTGGTGGGATTTCACCAGCAGAACGGCTATTGCAACTTTGTCATCAATTATGTCTTCGAGTCGGCCGGTTCGCTGCAGGCTTTGCTCGACCTTTTGCGCC
>JADGQB010000366.1 GCA_017882145.1 Anaerolineales bacterium | reverse complement strand
GATGTAATTGAGGCCCTGACCAACATCCGCCCCGCCCAGGCGAGCACTGTAATAACCGAGGCGGCGGTGGATTCGCGTCAGGTCATCCCTGGCGGATTGTTCGTGGCGCTTCCCGGCGAACGGGTCGACGGCCACGACTTCGCTGCGGATGCCTTCCAGCGCGGGGCCTCATTTGCTTTAATCCAGCACGAGATCAGCGCTCCTCACAAGACCCTGAAATTGGCTCAGGGCAAACTCGCCAGCCTGCCGGAAGGATCGGAACCTTCATTTTCACCCGACAAGGACGCACCCATCTGCCTGCTGGTCGAAAATTCACTTTCAGCTCTTCAGCAAATTGCCCGCTTCTGGAGGTCCAAGCTGGATTTACAAGTGGTGGGTATCACCGGCAGCGTGGGCAAGTCCACCACAAAAGAAGTAGTTTTTGAAGTGCTCAGCCAGCGTTATCGCACTTTGAAAAGCCCCGGCAACATGAACAATGAGATCGGCCTGCCCCTGACCATCCTGCGGCTTGGGACTGGCTATGAGTGTGCCGTTCTGGAAATGGGCTTTTATGTTCCCGGTGAGATTGCTTTGCTGTGCGAGATCGCCCGGCCGCGCATCGGTGTGGTGACCAACATCGGCACTGTGCATGCCTCGCGGGCCGGATCCCAGGAAGCCATCTTCCGCGGTAAATCCGAACTGGTACAGTCGCTGCCCGGCGACGGCGTCGCCATCCTCAATTTGGATGACCCCTGGGTGACGAAAATGGCCGAACTGACCCAGGCGCGTGTTTTCTATTACGGACTCGATCCCGAAGCCGACCTGTGGGCTGACCAGGTGGAAGGTCTGGGTTTGGAAGGTATCCGTTTCAGCCTGCATTACCGCCACGAAACCCTGCATGTGCACATCCCGATGATCGGACGCCATTCCGTCCATACGGCCTTACGTGCCACCGCAGTCGGTTTGGCGGAAAACTTGACCTGGCAGGAGATCATCGAAGGATTGAGCCAGGGTCACACCCAATTGCGTCTGACGGCCGTGCGTACCAAAAGCGGTGCTTTGCTGCTCGATGACACATATAACGCTTCCCCCGAATCAATGCTGGCGGCTCTCAATCTGTTGTCTGAATTGGACGGCCATAAGGTGGCCGTGTTGGGCGATATGCTTGAGCTCGGACAATACGAAAAACAGGGACACGAAATCGTGGGAGTGCGCGCCTCTGAAGTGGCCGATGCGCTGGTCACGATCGGAACTCTCGGACATTTGATCGCAGCCTCTGCCCGTTTGGCCGGTATGCAGCCTGAAACGATTATCGAATTTGAGAATACGAACACAGCCATTTCCCATTTGCGCAAATCCCTGTCCGAAAAAGACGTTGTGCTGGTAAAAGGGTCCCACGGCATCCACATGGAACGCATCGTCACCGCCCTGGAGGTGCCTTCATGAATGACACAGCCCTCGCCCTGAGCCTGGCCGGCTTGGTTTTCATGATGACCGTCATCTGGGGTGGGCCCTTGCTGCGCATCCTGCGTCATTTCAGGATCGGCAAGCAGATCCGCGTGGATGAACCCGGCAAGCATTTTTCCAAAATGGGCACGCCCACAATGGGCGGCGTGATGTTCATTATCCCAGTGGTCCTGATCACTGTCCTGCTGAATGCGGCCAGCCTGATCGGTATGAAGATCCTCGGCCAATCGGTACTGGTACCTTTGATTGCCATGCTGGGCTTCGCCTTGCTGGGAGCAATCGACGACTGGGAAGGCATCCGTGGCAAACGCAAGGGCGAAGGCATGCGCATCCGCACTAAATTCGCCGCCCAGGTAGTGCTCGGGATTGGGATCGCTCTGGTGCTAAAGTACCTGCTTAAAGTCCCCGAACTGTTTCTACCGGGCGTCAGCGACGAGATCCACCTGGGCTGGTTGTATATCCCGGTGGCAGCCTTCGTCATTATCGCCATGTCCAACGCGGTCAATTTTACGGATGGGTTGGATGGACTGGCCGGGCTCATCTCGGCCACCATTTTCGCAGCCTACGGCGGGATCGCCCTTATGCAAGGTCAGGTCTTTATCGGCCGGTTTTGTTTTACCATGGTTGGAGCCCTGTTCGGTTTTTTGTGGTTCAACGTCCACCCTGCTCAACTTTTCATGGGTGATACCGGCTCGCTTTCGTTGGGTGCCACGATTGGTGTTATTGCCTTGATGACCGGCCAATGGGCCCTGCTGCCGATCATCGCAGTTATCCCCTTCAGTGAAGCTTTGAGTGACATTATTCAGATCGGTTATTTCAAATTGACCCATGGGCGGCGGTTTTTTAAAATGGCGCCCCTTCACCTGCATTTTGAGCTGCTTGGCTGGTCGGAAATGCAGATCGTACAGCGCTTCTGGCTGATCGGTCTCATCGCAGCCATGATCGGTTTTGGACTGATGTCTGTATAACAACCATGCAACCAAAAATGGACTGGAACGGCAAACGTGTGGTCATTCTCGGAGGCGCCCGCCAGGGACAGGCGGCCGCGCGCTGGTTCGTGTGTCACGACGCGATCGTGACCGTGAATGACCGCCGCAGTTCTGAGGCCATGAGCGCTGCTCGTTCCGCCCTGGCTGAGTTACCCATCACCTGGGTGTTGGGCAGCCATCCTGTCGAAATTCTCGACGCAGCCGATGTTTTGTGCATATCCGGCGGCATCCCGCTGGATAACCCACTGGTGCTCGCCGCTTTGCAGCGCGGCCTTCCACTGACCAACGATACGCAGATCTTCATGGAAGTGGCACCCTGCCGGACTGTAGGCATTACCGGTTCAGCCGGGAAGACCACCACCACCACGCTGGTCGGGCAAATGGCCGGAATTGCTCTCGGTGACAAAGCTTTCGTTGGCGGGAATATCGGCGACCCCTTGTTGAATTACGTGGACGAGATGACACCCGATGCTCTCGCGATCCTGGAGATCTCCAGCTTCCAGTTGGAGCAGATGACCATCTCACCGAATATTGCCGCCGTCCTGAACATCACGCCCAACCACCTCGACCGGCACGGCAGTATGCAGGCCTATACCGCTGCCAAGCGCCGCATCCTGGAGTTCCAGCATGCCGGTGATACTGCTGTCTTGAACCGTTCTGATCCAGGTTCCTGGGATCTGCACTCGGAGATTCATGGCCGGCTGGTCTCTTTCGGGTCCGGCGCACTCCCCGCTGGCCAGGAAGGCACATACCTGGCGGATGACATCCTGCATATGCGCCAGCACAGTGTGGAAATTCCGTTGCTGCGACAGGATCAGATCCGCTTGCGCGGCGAACACAATGTCATGAACGTGCTGGCCGCTTTCGCCATCGGCTCCGCAGCCGGCCTGCCCCTGGACGCCATGCTTACTGCCGCTCAAGAATTCCGCGGCGTGGCTCACCGGCTGGAATTTGTCCGGGAGTGGAACGGCGTTCAATGGTACAACGACTCGATCGCCACCGCACCTGAACGGACCATGGCCGACATCCACTCCTTTACAGAGCCAATCGTCCTGCTCCTGGGCGGACGCGACAAGAACCTGCCCTGGGATGAACTGGCTGGACTCGTCCGCCAGCGTGTGGAGCACGTGGTGCTCTTCGGGGAAGCCGCCGAGAAAATCGCTTCGGCTCTGGACCAGGCCACCGGCCCGCTCCCGCTCACTCTGGACCGCTGCCAGAGCTTGCAGGAAGCCGTCCAGGCCGCCGCTCGAGTTGCCAAACCCGGCAGTATCGTTCTGCTTTCACCGGGCGGTACCAGTTTTGATCAATTCGAAGATTTTGAAC
Organism: Anaerolineales bacterium; assembly: GCA_017882145.1. GTDB lineage: Bacteria > Chloroflexota > Anaerolineae > Anaerolineales > Villigracilaceae > UBA877. The sequence goes on along the minus strand of JADGQB010000366.1, from coordinate 69 downwards.
AACGTGGAAAGGCATTTCGAAAATGGGTATCGGAACTTTCGTAAACAAGTCTGCCAGACCAATCACCAC
>JADGQB010000365.1 GCA_017882145.1 Anaerolineales bacterium | reverse complement strand
GCCAGGACGGTCAGGTATGGATTGAGATTCCAGAGATCGGGCATGACCACATTCCCAAAGGCTGCGATCTTGGATATAAGCGGGAATACCTGCTGATAAGTGAGACCATAAACGACTGCACCAACGAAAAAGCCGAGCAAACCAGGGACAAGATAATCTGTTTTTCCTTCGCCGGACCCGGCGACACATGTACCTGGTCAGTAGCCTGTCAGGGCCATCCCGACCCCGAATAAGAGCCCGCCGATCAGATTCCCAACGATATAGGTGGCAGGCACCGTTGGAAATGTGACCAGTCCAAGACCACGCAAGCCATAAAGCCCAATCATGGCTACAACCAGCGCAGTCATCATAAATTTCAAGACCGCCATATCGGTAAAGCGGAATTGATTGGCGATTTTGTTGTATTTCGTCAACCCGGCTTTGTTCAATGAAAAACCAAAGAACAGGCCCAGGAATGCTGCAATCACATAATTCATAGCGTCTCTCCCTGTTGCGATTAATATCGCTTGCGATAAATAATCAAAGCCGTGAGGATACCGGAAGCAAACATGCCGGCGATAAATAGGAAGGCGGCGGGGACCAATAACATTCCACCTGAAATCGCCAAACCGCTGGTGCAGCCGCCAGCGATACCGGCGGCATATTCCAACAAAATGGCACCAAAAAAGCCCAAAACCCAGCGCTTCCAGGTCTGCGGTCCAAAGATGCGTTTCCACTGCTTATCACTATTGGAGGCATCTTTTTTACCCCATTTCAAGGACTTACTGGTGGCTGCACCAAGCATGCCGCCGAAAAATACGCCAACCAGCAGAATAACGCCCCATGTAATTCCAGCAGGCATAACAAAATTGAAATACATATTATTGAATGCAAGCGGCGCAATGGCTTTGCCGATCAACCCGGCCAGGTTTTCAAAGGCACCAGAAGCGCCCAGTAGGGAGTTGGACAGAACCACTGCCAGAATCCCAACAATCCCAAGCAGGATGCCAGCCACATAGGGCGACCAGACTTCCTTACTGATCTGATTCTTCAACCAATTCATATTCTTCTCCTTATCTTTGCAGGAATCAAGAGGTTGTCATTCTTTTTCATCGTGTGCGGCTGGTTCCTCCTTCTTGATCAATTTTGCAACCAATGCAAAGAGTTCTGTGGCTGTAGCGGGTTTCGAGAGGATCTGGCGCAGGTTCTTGCGGGCGGCAGGTTCCAATCGAGAAAGCTCTGGAACCATATCAATAACATCGGCCGGATAGCTGTCCTGGATAGTACTGGTTTCCTGGAAGGAAACTTTCAGCCAGCCTTCCCGGCGCAGAACAAAGTAGCCGCCCCCAAAGAGCATGGCGGCAATCATAACAATCAAGATAAGATTACCGACGTTGAGAGGCTGCTGCCCCAAAGCAACCTGGTTGTAACGCTGAGAATAATCAACCAGATCAGCGGCAGGGATGACAGCCGCAGAGACTGCGGCGGGAGCGGATGCGGGAACAGCAGTGGTTGCTGCAACCGGTTGGCCGGCAGCCTGGACCGAGGCGGCGGAAGTGTCGCTGATGGTGACACCCAGAGTGGTGGCATAGATCTGGGCCTTGGCAGGATAATCGGCAGCATGACAGCTCTTGCAAGCCGCGACAACGTCTTTCAACGGATCGACCATGCCAGTATGGGCAGCAGTCTTATCGGTGGCCTGGTTGTTACCGGCGTGGCAGAGATAGCAGAAATCGCCAAATGCATGAGAGACATGCCAGGCGGTCCCATCGTTATTGACCGGGTCCTGGGCCTGAGTCTCGTGGCAATTCTTGCATGAGGAGGCCTGGGAACCACACTGGGCGCTTACCTTCTGTGCCGGGAGCAAAAAGAAAAAACCGATTGACAAAATTAGCAACAACCCCGCCGTGATCATTCCAAAAGCTAACCTGCGATGGTGCATACCTGCCTCCAAAGATTGAAATTGAACCACAAATCAAACTTACAACGAGACTTCTTCAATAAAACTGGCGCGTTTCTGGATGCCATCGCGCATGATGCTACGCAAAATATCCAAGGCTTCAATCACGCGGTTATCCGCCAGGCTGTATTGGACCATGGTACCCTGGCGGGTTGGAACAACCAATCCCCGGTCGCGCAGGATCTTGAGGTGGCGCGAGATGGTCGGCTGAGGTTGGCCGAGTTCCTGGGTCAGTTCAGTCACATTGCGGGGGCCGTCTGCCAGGGAATACAAAAGGATCAGGCGGGTAGAATCTGCCAATGCCGAACAGAAATCGGCGTGGAGTTGAGTAATTTCCTGGACAAGAGTTGAAGATATCATGTTACATGACCTTATTCGGATAAGCGTATATATGCATCTTCCATAATACGCTTGTGAAAGGATGTACAAAAGTGCAGAGTGTCATGGTTGTATGTGATAAATGTCACGATGGGGAAAGCGAGAAGGAGGGTGTAAGAAGGATAAAGTCTGACTGTCAAAGGTTAAATGTCAAAGGTCCATAAATTATATCGATGGAGGGTGGATGATGGACAATGGACAATTGACAATGATCAATGGATGATGATCCATTGATCATGGGTAATGAAAAATGGAAAGATTGCCAATTATTTCAAATATTTTCAAATTGCATTAATTGTAGTATCCGCTAAACTATTAATAACGATTTGTCGTTCACTCAGATAGGCTCATGACAGACTGAGGGCGGCATCCAAAACCTAATTCTTTCGAGGAGGCATAATATGAAGTACTTAGGAATTCCCATCTTTGCCCTGGCGCTGGTGATCGGCATCCTGCCACAATTCACCGAATGCGCGGGCCTGTTAAAATTGGCTAATGGTTTAACAGCGCCGATGAGATGCCATTGGACGGCGATCGCGGAACTGGCCACAGCCATTCCACTGGCGGCGCTGGGCGGTATGTTCTTCTTCGGCAAGCGCAAGGAGACGCGCATGTCCCTTTCAATTTTGGGTGGAATCTTAGGCGTCTTTGTGGTTCTGTTCCCCACCACCCTGATCGGAGTATGTAAAAGCAATATGATGGCCTGCCGGAACCTGATGCTGCCGGCACTGGTTATCTCCGGTGGCCTGGTAATAGCGGCCTGCATAGCGCTTTTCATTTCTTCCTTCCGGATGGCTGAACCAGCCGCATAAAGCGGATGGAACCAACTGTGCAAATTATTTCCTCATTCTCCTTCCGTGGTTGGGTTGTTGGCTCATGTGTCATGGTGGTGGCCAGTCCAGCGCTGGCCACCATCCAGGCCAAATGCGCAACGTGAAAGAAGCGAAGGAGAACCAAGCCATGCAGCCACTTTCAGACCGGCAACAACAGATACTTGAGCTCCTGCAAACCCGCCAGCGGATTTCCACCGAGGAAATCAGGGCGCATTTTGATATCTCGCCTGCCACGGCCTCCAGGGATATCCATGCCCTGGTACTGGCCGGGCTGGCAGTCAAGGCCAGCCTGGGAGTAAAACTGGCTCCGCCCGGGGAACAATCTTCCCAGGAAAAAAAGTGTTTTTATTGCAACGGGACCATCAAAGAGCGGACCGTTTTCATCATTCAAATGGAGGATGGCAGCCAACGAAGCGCATGCTGCTGCCACTGCGGTTTGTTGGCCCTCGAGCAGGCAGGCGTGAATACGGCATTGGCGTGTGATTTTCTATACGGACGGATGATCAATGCACGCCAGGCAGCTTATGTCCTGGGAAGCACCGTAAACCTGTGTTGTGAACCATCGGTTCTATCCTTTGACAGCGAGGAGGAAGCACGACGGTTTCAACTGGGTTTCGGCGGCGATGTCTATACGATGGAACCGGCCATCCAGAAATTAAAGGATCTCATGAGGCTATAAA
>JADGQB010000106.1 GCA_017882145.1 Anaerolineales bacterium | reverse complement strand
TCGAGGTGTGCAACAGCTTTTTTCATCACCTCGGCGGATTGCAGCACGAAGGGCAGGATCAGTTCTCCCGCTCCGAACTTATCTCCGACCTCCTTCATGGCAGGCAGCAGGACGGTGTTGAGGGTATGGACGGCAACTTCGTGCCTGTTCCTTAAGACTTCGGAAGTCTCGCGGACAATAATTTCATCAATATCCGTCTCAACCCCCTCCTTATGCCGGTGGACAATACGCCAGTGCAGGCGCTCTTCGGGTGTCATGTCTTCAGTCGGATCAACCGCCGCGTTTTCCATGGACTCGGGGGAGACGGTTTCAAAATGCTCAATGAACCGCTGCAATGCATCCGGCCGGCGGTTGAAGATCAAATCCTCAGCCAGGTTTTTTTCCTCGGCAGGGATATCAGCATAAGGTGTAACCTGTGCCGGGTTGATGATGGCCATATCCAGCCCGGCCTGTACACAGTGATAAAGCATGATCGAGTTGAGCACTGGGCGAGCCTGCGGCGCCAGTCCAAACGACAGGTTTGAGACTCCCAATGAGGCCAGCACGCCCGGCAGGTTCTCTTTGATCAGCCGGATGCCTGCGATGGTCTCGATGGCAGAATTGGCAAATTCGGGATCGCCGGTGGCCAGGGTGAAGGTCAGGGCATCGAAAACCAGTGCTTCCGGGCGCAAACCGTGTTCGTTAACCGCAATATCGTAAATGCGTTTGGCAACTTCCAGTTTACGCTCGCCGGTTTTTGCCATGCCGTTCTCGTCGATGGTCAGCACGATCACAGCGGCATTATGGGTCTTGGCCAGGATAAAGACTTTGTCAGCCTTGCTGCGACCAGCTTCCAGATGGGTGGAATTAATAAGGCAGCGCCCCGGAGCGGTCTTGAGGGCTGTCTCGAGCACATCCAGCTCGGTGGTGTCTATTACCAGCGGCACTTCGACGCCCATTTCCAGTTTTTTGACCACCTTGCGCATCAATTCGATTTCATCCGGACGTTCGGTGACAGCCGTGGAAATATCCAGGGCATGCGCGCCAAAATTGACCTGCTCACGGGCGATCTCGAGGATCGAGTCATAATCTTCTGCGAGCAGCAGGCGCTTGAACTTCTTGCTGCCCTGGGCATTACAGCGCTCGCCAATCAGCAGGGGGGGCGGGTCCTGGTGCATCGCCATTGCGGAGGTGGCTGAGGCAAGGCGCGGATCGGAGCTTTGTGGGCGACCAGACTGTGGGCGCTCACCCAGTTTCTCGACCAGCAGCTTTAAATGCGCCGGGGTTGTCCCGCAGCACCCACCCACCACCGAGATATGGTTCTTATCGACAAACTCCAGCAGCGCCTCGGCAAACGGCTCCGGCTCGAGCGGGTAGACGGCCTGCCCGTCCACATTGAGCGGCAGGCCTGCGTTCGGAATGCAGGAGACCGGCAGGTTGGCCAGTTCGCCCAGGATGCGGATGGGCTCGCGCATGTGTTCGGGCCCGGTGGAGCAGTTCAGGCCGATCACATCGATGGGCATACCCTCCAGGATGGTCAGCGCGGCAGTCATGTCGGTGCCGAGCAGCATGCGCCCGGTGGTATCCAGCGTGACCTGGGCCTGGATCGGCACGCTGATGCCGGTTTGCTCAAAGGCTTTCTGGATACCGGTAATGGCAGCCTTGACTTCCAGGATATCCTGCGAAGTCTCGATCAGCAGCAGGTCCACCCCTCCACGTAAGAGGCCGGTGGCTTGCTCGCGAAAAACGTCTGCCAGCTCGTCGAAGCTGACGTTGGAGAGTTCCGGGTCGTCGGCCGAGGGCAGTTTTCCGCTTGGCCCGATGGAACCAGCCACAAACCTTTCCCTCACCTCGTTCCTCTCCCGCAGGGAGAGGGCACTCCCTTCCCCCTCCGGGGGAAGGGCCGGGGAAAGTGCCCCGAAGGGGTATGAGGGAGCGTGTGAATATTCATCGGCCAACCGCCGCGCCAATTCAGCCGCCGTCTGGTTGATCTCCTCCACCCGCTCCTGCAGTCCGTACTCTTTCATCGTGATGCGGTTGGCACGGAAGGTATCCGTCTCGATCACATCCACGCCCACTTCCAGGAAAGAACGATGGACTTTTTCGACTGCTTCCGGAAACGAAATGACCAGGCAGTCATTGCAACCGTTATACTGCTCGCCGCCGAACTCTTTGGCGCCCAGGTTCATTTTTTGGAGGGTGGTACCCATCGCGCCATCGAACACGAGCACACGTTCTTTGAGGGCGTCCAGATAACGATGGTTGCTATAGTTTCTTGTTGCCATAGGATTACCTGAATCAATTGCCAGATCTCATACTTCCAATTCTTCTGCTTCTTTCAGCGCGGTCATTGCCCATTCGTTTATACCACTGCAATAGGTATGCCTATCATCAAAAGGAACATCCAGAATCGTTTTTGTCCATGTGTTTTTGTGAATGACCGGCAAAGCATCTCTCGATTTGATTTTAAATTTGCGTTTACCTCTGTCGACAATACCCTTGTTTTGGTTGCGGATGAATGCCGGCGGCTTATTTTCAAGCAGAAACTCCCTGAGCAGTTCACGCATCTGCAACCAGCCTTCCCTGCTCAATTTACTGGAGTGCTGGAGCACAAACGCTGCAACCGTCAGGTGGTGGACAGCGCCGAAGCCCGCCTCCGTAAATTCCAGGACGAGGAATTCATTAAAACGGGTTTCGCAAGCCGGGCCGGGCGCTCCACATTCAGTACAATTTGTCATAACTAAAACGCCTCTCTTGTGAGAGGCGACCAACGGAAAGTGAGTCAACTCTCATCTCTCAGACCAACGGTCTGACGGAATTGGCACTTTATTAGCTTTTGCTATTAACGTTCGGCTCTTAGCGATAAATGCTGATCGCTGAATGCTGACAGCTAATTAGTTGCCGAGGTTTCAAAGGGCCGGTCCCTCCACCTCTCTAAATGAGACAGATTGTATCCAATAATTGTGGCGGCAGTTTATCACATGCGGATTGGATTGTCAAACCTGCCTGAACTTGTTCAGACAACTTGACCAAAAACCTCATTTTCTTGACTTTTACCCCCTATTTGTGCTAGATTAAGGTATCTTGTTCCTCGAGGCTAGTATGCATCACGAACGCGTCTCCGAAAACGTCTATTGGTTCCAAAGTGAAATCTATGCGCAGGTTACGGCAGGAGTGGTCGCCGGTCCGCAGTGGGCCATCGTCATCGATACCCTGGCCTTGCCCGAAGAAACTCTCGCCATCCGCGATTTTGTCGAACACGAAGTAGGTATCCAGGTACGGTATGTCATCAATACCCATTACCATGCTGACCATACCTGGGGCAATTGTTTCTTCCCCGGCGCGACCATCATATCTCATTCGCTCTGCCGGGACCTGTTGGAAGAGCGGGCTATCCCGGCGCTTGAGACTGCCCGCAAACAGAATTCGGCTTTCCGCCAGGTTAAGATTGTCCTGCCGCACCTGACTTTCAACGAAGGTGTGCTGACCCTGCGCGTGGGCAAAAAAAACCTGACCATTATGCCGGCCCCTGGTCATAGCGCAGATGGGATTGCCGTGTTGATCGAGGAAGACCGCGTCCTGTTCGCCGGGGATGCTTTCATGCCCCTGCCATACGTGGTGGATGGCAACGTTGATGAAATGGCTGCCACCATCAAGAAGATTGGGCGGATGGGCCTGGAGAATATCATCCAGGGACATGGGGATATCATCCTACGCGGCGAGATCGAAGCGGCTGTCAGGGAAAACCTGAATTACCTGACCAACATCCGTAAAGTCGCCAAAACAGCCGCCCGGCGCAAAGCTTCCATTGATTACCTGGATGAAAATAATGTCGAGAGCAGCGGGAAAAGTCGTGTCAATTTGAGCGGCCTGGCCGAAGAGCTGCACCGCCGCAATTTACGGGCACTCCTCATTCAAGAACAAGCCGAAGCTGAGGCAGCCAAAAAGAAGTAAGACAGACCGCCGCACTCAAAAAGTGCGGCGGTAGATTTTACGTTTTGTTATTCTGGCTTTTGGCTTCTCTGCGTTGCGCCAAAAAGGCCGGCAATCCATGCCTGCGTTCGGTGCCTTCTTTCAATCGCTTAATATTGGGGAGCAGTGCCCAGACCAGCAAAATCTCGGCCAAGACGCCGTAAAGGATGTATTCCCAGGGTCCCAGGCCAAGAGCGGCCCGTACCCCGAAGATCAGGATGGCTATCACTCCGATGCTCAAAGTAGTGACCGATGCATAGCCGGTTCCAAACCAGATCAGCAGCGCGAATGGCACCAGGATGAAACCGGCCGGCGGCCATAAGCCGAAAGCGCCTCCGCCGGCAGCTGCCCCGCCCGCACCGCCCCGCAAACGAATACGTCCCTCCGGACTGCGCTCCATCAGGAATATGGAATAATTATGCCCCAGGATGGCTGCAACGGGCGTCAGGGCTTGTACCCACACGTTGGGGGTGATGGCCTGCGCGATCCAGACCGTCACGGCGGCTTTGAGGATGTCGAATACGGCTGTCAGGATCCCGGCCCAGGGTCCGGCTGCACGCATGGCATTGGTACCGCCGGTCCGGCCGCTGGCGATCGTCCGGATATCCTTGCCGGTCATCAATTTCACAACGATCAGGCCAAACGGGATGGAGCCAAATAAATATGCCGCGACCAGGATGCCGGCATCAATCAGGTATTGCATTACACGCTCCTAAGGTCAAATACTAAGGCACAAATATTAACACAAAAAACGGATTAAAGTCACTGCTTCCAGTGCAATCGTCGAAATTGATAACCACCGGGTAAAGGATTGGAAGGGCTTCTTCTCAATGAATTTAGCAATCTTGCCGGCAGTCTTTCGCTGGAGACTTCTCCCAAGAGCCCATTACCAAATTACCTAACGGAGAATATAATCAGGCTAAATTTTTACATCCTTAGGAGGCTCGCGTGATAGCTCAGGAGCTGTTGGATGCTCTAAATAAAGTTCAGAACAACACAAATTTGGACCAAAATGTAATCTGGGCGCTGTCCGAATATCTACAGGAAACCTGGAAGGATGAGCTTGACGAGATCGTCCGGCCGTTCACTTTGGGCAAAGCCTTGAGCAGTTTTTTCGTTGACCTATCCCAGCACCGTCTGCCGTCGAAAATAAGCCAACGTGCTCCGGAAATGGAATCGGTACTACAGAAAACCTTTGGCGCGACCAGTGGCAGTTTGTCTCTATTCTGGACCAGGTGTGCAGAGATCTGGAGCCTGGCCCTGGAGCCTTATCCGGCAACAGCCAAAGAAATTCAGGGCTATTTTGACTTGCTCCTGCGATCGAGCCAGGTGGAAAAACCTCCCAGCGCGCCGGCATCTCTACCTGCCGGTTCAGATGAGACTGCCAATCAGGTTTCCGTCGAACCTGTTAATAAAACGGAAACCCTGGACGTTCCAGTTCCCGCCAACCAAAAGAATGTGTCTGGAACTCCCGTGCAGCCCACCTCGCCCAAGGTCGAACCGGAACCAAAGACCTTCCCCAAAAATGCATATCTGGTCTTGCAAGGCACCCGTGTTATCCCGCTCAACCAGCCCATAATCAAAATAGGCCGCCAGTTGGATAATCACGTTATCCTGGAAGACCCGCGCGTATCACGCTCCCATGCGCAATTAAAACTGATCAATGATCATTTCGTGATCTTCGATTTGAATTCCACCGGCGGAACTTTCATAAACGGCCAACGGACCAGTCAGTCTGTTCTTTATCCGGGTGACATAATTTCGTTGGCAGGTGTTAAATTCATATTCGCACAAGAACTGCCTGCCAAGCCAGGTGAAGTAAGAATTATAGAATTGGGCAGCCCCTTCGCGGCTGACCGGCCTACCGCGGTTATGCACAAGGAGCAAATCAAGGAAGCCGTGGAAGACACCCAAAAGAAAACGCCCGATTTGCCGAGGACCGGGCCATTTAAAAAATAGGCCGTTAGCGGAACCAGATCATCAGCCCGCACAGCAAGACGAGCATTACGGCCGGTTCGAGGATCGCTTGGCGCGGCGGGATCCCCTCGGCCAGGCTGACCGCCAGGGATGTCAGCGCATAAACTGGGCCAAGCAATCCCAACCCGAAGCGGACTGGGGTCAGCGGCATATAATACAAGGCCGCGCCCAATTGGATGGTAACCAGGCCAATGCCGATCGCCCAGGTCAGCTCCCAACGCTCATTCAAGCGCAGGTGCAATGTTCGCAAGGCAACCAGGCCGCCCCCCACGAACAAGGCCGGGGCCAGCAGGAATAGACGAACATTGGTTGCCTTCAGTGCGACTGCCAGGATCAAGAAGATGATAAAAGCCAGTACCGTCAAAACCGCCGTGGCAAACGGATAACGTGAATCGATCGGATCAACGACAACAAATTCAGCAAAGAAGACCAGCAGCAGGATGGCTGCACCCAGCCCGAACCCCAGCCACCAGATGATCGTCTGCGGCAGGGTGTACAAGGCGATCCCGATAACCAATACCGTCAGTGTAGGCAGCAGCCAGTGCTCGCGGGTCTCCCCTTTTTCCAGGGAAGGATGAGTACGCAGCAGCCAGTCCATTCCGGCAGCGGTCAGGCCGGCAGCCAGCAGCACGATCATGGTATTCAGGTTGAATGATAAGGTCACATACACTCCAGCCAGCGGAATGGTCAACTGAAGCGGGGGCGCGCTGACCAGGCGTGTCAAGGCAAAAGCCAGTAATACGATGGCAGTCAAAATGCTGACCCGTGTTGGGTCCGGCAGGTAACGCTTTTCGGTCATCGGCTGGATTGTACCTCAATTTCCATGACCGGCATTTCGCCCCCCACCGTGAAGGTCTTCCCCTCTCACCCATCTCAGGAGACCGGTTGAGGGCCTTTCCCCTCTCCCAACGCGAGATGCCGATTTAAGCACTTCCTACTCTCCCATCAGGAGACGCCGATTGAAACTCTTTCCCCTCTCCCCCCGGGAGAGGCCGGGTGAGGGTCTTACGCAAGGAGGATTATGGACAACACCATTTCATTATACGAAGGCCGTTTGGTCCGGCTGGGGCCATTGGACCACGCCAAGGATCCGCCCATCGTCGCCCGTTGGACGAATGATCCGCTCCTGCGCTATTTGCTGGCAGGGGTGGCCCGGCCCTTCTCGGTGGAGGCCACCCGCAAGCTGCTGGAAAAGGTGGAAAAACAAATGGAAGAGAGCAAAAACCTTTTTCATTTCACCGTGCGTCTCAAAAAGGACAACCGGCTGCTGGGGCTTGCCAGGATCTTTTGGATTGATTTCCATAACGGGACGGGTGTGCTGAGCCTCGGGATTGGCGACGCTGCCGACCGCCAGCACGGCTACGGTTCCGACGCACTCGACCTGCTCCTGCGCTTTGCCTTCGGGGAATTGAACCTGCACCGCCTGTCAGTCTGGCCGGGTGCAGATAATCCTGCATTGATCCACCTGGTTGAAAAAGCCGGGTTCAAAGAGGAAGCCCGACGCCGTCAGGCTGCCTTCCATGATGGCAAATACATCGATGTGATCCTTTTGGGTTTGCTGCATACGGAATGGGAGAAAAAATCATGAGCACCAACTTGTTTCAAGGCAAACTCGTCCGCCTTTCTTCCGAAGATCCGCAGGTTATGGCTGAGGCTTTCGTCCGCTGGAACCAAAATACCGAGTATATGCGCCTTTTGGATAGCGACCCGGCCCACCTCTGGTCGGCCAAAAAGATCCAGGAATGGTTTGAAAAAGATCTCGACTCTCTCCTGCCCGTTAACCTGCTCTTTTCCATCCGGTCGCTGGCAGATGACAGTCTGATCGGGTTTGTCGCTTTTGACGGGATCAACTGGACCGACCGGGATACCTTTGTTGCCATCGGGATTGGCGAGCCGGCTTTCTGGAGCAAGGGTTATGGCTCGGACGCCATGTGTCTCATGCTGCGCTATGGCTTCAGCGAATTAAACCTGCACCGCATATCCCTGACAGTTTTCGAACAGAACCCGCGTGGGATCCGCTCTTACGAAAAATGCGGATTCAAGCACGAAGGCCGCATCCGTGATTTCCTGCTGCGCGACGGCCGGCGCTCGGATATGCTTCACATGGGCATCCTGCGCACGGAATGGGAAAGTCTCAAGCAGGAATAAGATGGCAACCTGCCTATATTCTGACCGCACTTATGCCGGGCCTCAGGATTTACAGGCCATGCTCGGTCTCCTAAGGCAGAGACAACCCGAACGGGCATCCGATTTTCCGGGTTTCATCGATCTCCAGGAAATGCTTGCTATCCCAAAAATTCAGGCAGACACCCGTCTCTGGAATGATCCGGATGGCCGTTTGGCCGGTTTTGCAATTCTGGATAGGTATCCTTCCTCGGCCAGCCTGATTTTTGAAATCGCACCCGGCTTGAAAGATAATAAACTCGAGAACCAGGTTCTTGTCTGGGCTGAGGCATCCATTCAATCTGCCATTCCTGCCTCTGGCAGTACTTTTCTCCTGGAGTCCAATTCAAGTTCTGACGATCCGAATCGGATTATTCTGCTTGAACGGCTTGGTTTTGAACGCCTGCAGGGAGGCGCATTCCATTTGGAACGCTCACTCGCCGGCCCAATTGCACAGCCGCAACTACCCAAGGGATTTATGATCCGTCCGATCCGAGGCGAGCAGGAAGCCGAAGATTGGGTCAGGTTGCACCGCGCCGCGCTGGGGACGCAGGTCATGACAACTGAATACAAACTGGCCATGATGCGGATGCCGACTTACGATCCGCATATGGACCTGGTTATGGTGGCGCCGGATGGTAGGTTGGCCGCTTACTGTGTTTGTTTTATCAACTTTGAAGAAAATACTCTCAGCGGGCAAAGGAACGGTTATACCGATCCGGTTGCCACCCACCCCGATTTCCAGCGGCTCGGATTAGCCAAAGCCTTGCTGCTCACTGGCCTATCCCTGCTCAAAGAACGCGGCATGCTTTCCGCCCGTCTAGGTACAAGCAGCAATAATATTGCCATGCTCCATACTGCTGAATCGGTCGGGTTCAGAATCACAAAAAAAGTGTATTATCATCAAAAACCCATCCATTTCACTTAGGAAGATATAATCCAAACCAGTGTAAAATCGTGTTATTCATTTCCACAGAACTTTCGCCTTTACCAAAGGAGACTCTTATGCAACTTCGCTGTACGTACTGCTCGACTATGTTTTCGATCAGCCAGGAAGAGATGCTCGCCGGTCTTGAGCACATGGAAGAACACAAACAGACCTATTACGACGCTCACTGCCCGAAATGCCGTCGTGCCAACCGCGTGGAGCGCGCCCGCATGGAACGTTTCTTCCCGGATTGGAAGAAAGCCATCAAGACCATGGCCAAAGAATCCGCCCAGGCCGAAGCCCTGGCCGAAAAACCTGCCCCACAACCTGTCAAGGAGCCTGCTGCAACCGGTAACAAAAAGAGCGCCGGGGCAAAGAAGAAATGACCATCCGGGCCGTCTTTGTCGATATGGGTGGTGTGATCGTTCGTACCGAGTTTCAGGCGCCGCGCCAGCACCTGGCCGACCGCCTGGGGATGGAGTACGAAGACCTGATCAAACTGGTATTCGATGGCGAGAGCGCCCAACAGGCCTCTATCGGCCTTATTAGTGAGGATGAACATTGGGCCACGGTTATGCGCAGGCTGCACCGGCCTGCATCGGAAACCCAGGCTGTCCGCGACGAATTTTTCGCCGGTGACATTATCGACACCGATCTGCTCGATTTCTTGCGAAGTTTGCGCGGTAAGATCAAAGTAGGCATGATCAGCAACGCCTGGTCAGGCCTGCGCGCATATATCCTCAGCAAGAAGTTCGAGGATGCCTTCGATGCCATGATTATCTCGGCCGAAGTGAAGGCAATGAAACCGGATGCCCGCATTTACCAAATCGCGCTTGAAAAGCTGGCTGCTTTACCCTCCGAGTCGGTCTTCCTGGACGATTTCCCTGAAAACGTAAAGGCTGCCCGTGCGGTCGGCATGCAAGCCATCCTTTTCGCCCAACCCGAGCAAGCAATTAAAGAATTGAAGCTTTTGCTCGCCAACCACAAGTGATCCTGTCCAGAAATACTTGCCAAAGCCCTCCTCCGCAATATCCCGAGGAGGGCAATCTTTATCAACCAAACCGTAGTAGCGACTTTAGTCGCTTTTTCATTCAAAATCAACTCTAAATCTTTCCTATCCAACCAAATTGTAAGTCAATCAAGAAGTTGGAATGAAAAATTTCGGCGCTTACAAGTACTACTTGTTCATCGAGACTGCCAGTTCCCTGCTCTACAGCCTGGCCTTTACAGCCATGTCGCTCTACGAGATCCGCGTGGCTGGCCTTTCTCCCCTGCAGCTGGTGCTGGTTGGGACCACCCTGGAGCTCTCCGTTCTGCTCTGCGAAGTTCCCACCGGCGTGGTGGCAGATGTATACAGCCGCCGCCTGTCGATCATCATTGGGTTTGGTCTTATCGGGCTGGGCTTTCTTCTCGAAGGACTGCTCCCGTTTTTCGCGACCATCCTGCTCGCCCAGGTATTATGGGGGCTGGGCTATACTTTCACCAGCGGGTCACGCCAGGCCTGGCTTTCCGATGAGATCGGAGAAGCCGGCGCCAACCGGGCCTTTCTGAGAGCCAATAAATTCAGCCTAGCAGGCTCACTGGCGGGGATGCTGTTTGCCATTCTCATCGGCAGCACGCAGGTCAACCTGCCGATCCTCGCCAGCGGCAGCCTGTTCATCATTTTGGCATGCGTTCTTTCTTTGAGCATGCCCGAGACCGGCTTTCATCCCGCCCCGATGGAGCAGCGCAGTTCTTTACAGCACGTGCTGCAAACTTTCCATCTCGGCCTGCGGACTGTACGCCAGCGTCCGCGCCTGATGATTATCCTGGGAATGGGGCTTTTCTACGGATTGTACAGCGAAGGCTTTGACCGCTTGTGGGTGAAGCACCTGCTTGGACGTTTCAGCCTGCCAGTTTTATTCGGCAGTAGTGACATTGCTTTCTTCGGTCTGCTGCGCGCCTTCAGCGTGCTCTTATCCATCGCAGCCACCGCCCTGGTTGAAAAACGGCTGGATACTTCCCAGCCGCATCTCATCGGCCGGCTGATGGCTGTGATCACGGTTGGAATTTCGGCTTCCATTCTTCTCTTTGCCTGGTCGCCTTTCCTGGGATTAACTCTCGGCGTGTACCTGCTGGTTTCGGCCCTGCGCAACCTGGTCGACCCGCTTACAAATGCCTGGGTCAACCAGCGTCTCGATTCGGATGTACGTGCCACCGTACTGTCGATGACCGGTCAGGCGGATGCCATCGGGCAGATAGCCGGAGGCCCGCTGATCGGCCTGGTTGGCAATCTGTTATCCGTGCAGGCTGCCATCGGTATCTCCGGCCTGCTGCTGATGCCCGCCCTGCCCCTTATCGCTGCCGCCGACCGCAAACCACCCTCATCCGCGCAAAATCCGTCAGCCCTTTCACCTGATAATTAACCAAGCGATTCACTTGTTATTTTTCTATGACTTTCTCGATGGTCAACCGGTGTTCGCGGAAATGATCCGATGTATTCCACAGCACTTCGTCAATCAAACGCTCCGGTCCGCTTTCGCGCAGCGGCTTCATCAGGTCGGCATACGGCACGCCAGGAAGCAACTGCACCACATCACCGTATGCGCGCTTCAGCCCACTCAGCACCTCGGCCGTGCTCCGGTTGCGGTTTCGCTCGAACAACACCGCATTGATGCCGTTAGTATCGAGTTGCTTTAATCGCTCGGCTTCGATGCCCATCGCTTGATA
>JADGQB010000364.1 GCA_017882145.1 Anaerolineales bacterium | reverse complement strand
GTTGCGAACGCCGACCTGGGATATGTCTACCGCAAGCTGCTGCCCGACCGGCCTGTCTCTTCCCGCCTCGACCGGCGGGAGTATGGCTGCTCCACGATCATGTTCTACTGGGGCCTCGACCGGCAGTATCCCCAGCTCGGGCCGCATAACCTGTTTCTGAACGGAGACTACCGCCAGAGCTTCGAGGCCATCTTCAAAAAGAAGGGCATGCCGGAAAATCCCAATTTCTACATCCATGCGCCCGCCCGCATCGACCCGTCCATGGCGCCCGCCGGTCACGACACCTGGTATGTAGCCGTCCCGGTTGGTCACGTCGACGAATTCGACAATGAAAAAGAGGCCGAAACCAACAAGTTTTGGCACTCCATGCAGCACAAGGCTCGCGCCTACATCCTGCAGCGCCTGGGCGAGCTGGGAATTCCGGAGGTCGAAGCGCATATAAAGGAGGAGCTTAGCTTTGTCCCCCAGTGGTGGCAGAACCGCTACAACCTGACGCGCGGTTCCACACACGGGCTCAGCCATAAGCTGACCCAGATGGCCTACCTGCGTCCGCATAACCGCCACAGCCGCTACCATAACCTGTATTTCGTCGGCGCCAGCACCCACCCCGGCACCGGTGTGCCCACTGTCCTCATCTCGGCCCGCCTGGCCGCCGAGCGCATATTGGAAGAAAAGGATTTTTAGCACCAGAACACGAAGCACGCAACGGCCTTGTTTTTTTCCTTTGTGTACTTTGTGGTGAAAGTTTTTATCGCCCCGGGAGGGAGCCTTTGCAGCCTGCAAAGACTTCGGGGCGGGAGGAGACACCCAAATGATCACTACCACCGCACGCCTGGCCCGTTCGATCACCTGGGCCAGCAGCAAACAATCCTATATCACCGCCCGGCTTTTGGCCGACCGCGATCTGGCCGATGACTGCCTGCGCGCCTATGCCTACTTCCGCTGGGCTGACGATCAGATCGATATTGCCCTCTTCGACAGTCAAGAGCGCACCGCTTTCATTCAGAGACAGAAAAACCTGATCGACAAGCTTTATCGGGGCGAGCGCCCAGGCGAGCTTTCCCCGGAAGAGGCCATGTTGGCGAACCTGATCGCCCACGATCGCACCCCCGATAGCGGCCTGCGCTCGTTCATCCGCAACTTCATGTCCGTCATCGAGTTTGACGCCTACCGCCACGGACGCATTCCCAGCCGGCACGAGTTGGCCGCCTATACCACCTGCCTGGCGACCGCCGTAATGGACGGCCTGCAGTACTTTATCGGCAACGGCCATCCTTATCCCAAGACGCATGACCGCAACCTGGCGGTTACGGGCGCCCACATCACCCATATGCTGCGGGACACGCTGGAGGATCTCTCCACCGGGATCATCAATATACCGGCAGAAGATCTCACTGCCCGCGGCTTGGGTATCAAGGATGTAAATAATGAACAATTCTGCCTGTGGGTACGTGAGCAGGTCGAATTGGCCAGGTACTGTTTCAAGCAAGGCAAGACCTATATCGATTCACTGGATGTATTACGCTGCCAGTTGGCTGGAGTCTGGTATTGCGCCCGGTTCGAGTGCGTTTTGAACGCCATCGAGCAGGATGGTTATCGGCTGCGTGCAGATTACCCTGCCCGTCACTCATTCAAGGTTTGGTTGGAGATGGCTCGCCTGGGTGTCGTTGTTACATTGAAATACATCAACCGCCGGATCCGGGCTTATCTTTTCCGATTTGGGCATCCAGCCAAATTGAACACAAAACTGAATTACCCATCGTATCATCTCAAGTAGCCTCGAACCGAAATACTGCCTCACTATGATTCCCCTTTATGGCCTCCCGAGGGGTCACGGTGTACAAAATGTTGCTGAGTGGCCCCAGAATCCTGAAAACCTGATCACCCAGCCAAACATATCGCCAAAAAAACCATAAAACCTTTGCGTTCTTCGCGTCCTTTGCGATAAATTCTTTCCTCCCTTTGCGGTAGACAAGCGGCATATTGACTTTGGTTTGTTATTATGATATAGAAGGTGTGAATAGCCGAAATTTCACTACCATCCTGCTGGAAAACAAACACGCAAAGGAGATTTTGAATGGATATCACGGTTTCACACGAACAGGGTCGAGTCCCTGTCACAGTTCTACACATCGCAGACGACATCGATTCTTCCAACTATGAACAGCTCGATCAAATTGCGGAGCAGGAGATCCAGGCCGGAACGCAGTATATCCTGGTTGATTTAACCGGGGTTGGTTTTATCAGCAGCGCCGGTTTTCGCAGCTTCACCAAGATTTTCAAAAAACTGCGTTCTCTAGCGGACGGAAATGATGATGAAATGCGCAAGGGGACGAACTCGGGTGTATACAAATCCCCCTATCTTAAACTTTTCAAGCCCTCCAAGTTGGTGACCGAGACCATGAAAATAGCCGGTTTCGATATGCTGCTTGAAGTTCACGATAATATGAAGACCGCCATATCTTCATTTTAAGGACAAGAACCCCCTAATTTTGAAAGAAACCGGGAAAGCCTGACAGCCGTTTATAATAGCAAGCATGCGTCGCTGTCTGGTTTCATTATGCCTTATTCTTACCTGCCTGCTGGCGGCCTGCTCATTGGCCCAACCTGCCGGCAGATTGCAGGTAATCACTCACCCGGATGGACCGTTATATGTCGGTGACCAGGTTAGTTTCGAGGTCCTGACTCCCCCCGGTACCAATGACCCGGGCGGCAGTGTCAGCGTCTCATTCCTGGGACAGGATCTTGGCAATGCAGACTTCGCTTCTTTCGGGATCGGCAGCCGCAATCAAGCCACTCTTTGGTGGGTCTGGAACACGCGTGGACTAAAACCCGGTCGCTACAAGCTGACCTTTTCCCGCCTCCCCGAGGAATCCACCTGGACCGAAACCTTCTCCTTGCTCCCGGAGAACCAGCTGCCTCCGCCCGAACCGGAGGCGCATTGGGCTTCCGTAACCACCACCTGTTGCAACATTTATTACATTACCGGCACTGCGGTTGAACGCGATATCGCGACCCTCAGCCGGGAGGCCGATCAACAGTCGGCGGACGTTTCAATCAAGCTGGGACTCAAATTGGATAAACCCATCAACCTGATCCTGATGCCACGGGTTGTCGGGCAAGGCGGCTTCACAACCGGCGATATCTATATTTCCTACCTGGACGGCAACTACGTGAGCAACAACATGCCGATCCTGTTTCACCATGAAATGGTCCACTACTACGATGGAGTATTGGGTGGAAAGTATCGCCCGACCTTCTTCGAGGAAGGGTTGGCAGTCTACCTGACCGGCGGACATTTCAAGTTTGAGCCGCTCAATGCCCGCGCGGCCGCCCTGCTCAACTTGGGCTGGTATATCCCCCTGAAGACCCTGGCAGACGATTTCTACTACCAGCAGCACGAAATCAGCTACCTGGAAGCCGCCACATTTGTAAAATACCTGGTGGATACATACGGTTGGGAGGCCTTCAACCAGTTCTACCGGGACATCCCTGCACCAGACGGCCGTTCAGATTCGGCCGTGATCGAGGCGGCCTTGCTCAAACACTTCAACAGCTCCTTTGCGGACCTGGAAACCGCCTATCTCGCCTCCCTGAGAGCTCAACCCTTCACTGATAACCAGCGCTCCGATTTGCAGTTGACTGTTGAATATTTCAATACTGTCCGCCGCTATCAGGCCGCTCTTGATCCATCCGCTTACTTCCTGACGGCCTGGCTGCCGGATGCGAAGGCCATGCGACAACGCAACATCGTGGCCGACCTGCTCCGTCCCCCCACCGGCCTGGATAACCGCCTGGTCGAAGATCTGCTCGACCGCGCCCAGGTTGAGCTGCTAAACGGGAA
>JADGQB010000363.1 GCA_017882145.1 Anaerolineales bacterium | reverse complement strand
TCCACCATCCCATTCAAGGGGGCGGTATCGGATTGGATCTCGGTCTGGAAGGTCAGGCCTTCACGCACCGACATGATCGCTATCCCGTGGTCGCCGATCGTCCCGCTCACCAGCACAACGTCGCCGGGACGGGCGTTGGCCGGGCCGATATCCAGTCCGGCGGGGATGACGCCGATGCCGGAGGTATTGATGTAAATCCCGTCGCCGTGGCCGCGCTGCACCACCTTGGTGTCGCCGGTGGCAACTTTCACGCCGGCCTTCCTGCAGGCCTGCGCCATGGCGGTCACGATCCCGCCCAGCGTCTGCATGGGCAGGCCCTCTTCCAGGATGAAGCCCGCCGAGAGGAACAGCGGCTTCGCGCCGCGCATCGCCAGGTCATTCACCGTGCCATACACTGCCAGCTCCCCGATATTCCCGCCCGGGAAGAACATGGGACTGACCACGAACGAGTCGGTTGTAAAGGCCAACTGCCCCTGTGAAGTGCCAGGGACAGGCTGACCGCCGAAAGCTGACAGCCCGATCACCGTCGAATCGCCCATCTGCCCCAGCCATTCGTTGTCGAATGCCGGCGCGAACAGGTTCTCGATCAGATCGGCCATCATGCCGCCGCCCGCCCCGTGCCCCATCACGATGGTCGGGTAGTTTTGCAGCGGCCGCGGGCAGGTCCAACCCAGCAGGTTGAGTTTATCTTTTTCTTTATCCACGTTCGTCACTGATCATCTCCGGTTTATACCTCCCGTACCGGTAATACGCCGCGCACGCCCCTTCCGACGAAACCATGGTCGCGCCGAGCGGCGTCTGCGGCGTGCATTGCTTTCCAAAAGCCGGGCATTCGCTGGGTTTCTTGCGCCCCTGCAGCACCAGCCCGCTGATGCACAGCGGACTCTCGTGCGTCTCGATGGACTGCACTTCCGGGAAGCGCTGCTCTGCGTCGAAACGGGTAAACTCCGCGCGCAGGCGGTAACCTGACATCGGGATCACGCCAATGCCGCGCCAGGCCCGGTCGGTCATTTCGAAAACATTCCGGATGACGGTCTGGGCGGGTTGGTTGCCCTCCCGTGTTACCGAGCGGGCGTACGCATTACTGACCTGGTATGTACCGGCTTCCAGCGCGCGCACGCAGTCCAGGATCCCGTGCAGGATATCCACCGGCTCGAAGCCGGTCACCACGATCGGGATCTTGTATTTTTCGGCAAGCGGCTCGTATTCCCAGAAACCCATCACCGTGCAGACATGCCCGGCGGCCAGGAACCCATCCACCTGCACGTCCGGTGAGTCCATCAGGGCGGAGATCGCCGCCGGGACGGTTACGTGGCTGACCAGCACAACAAAATTGGATAAATTCTGCGCCCGGGCCTGCAGCACCGCCATGGCATTGGCCGGTGCAGTCGTCTCGAACCCGATGGCGAAGAACACGACCGTCTTGTCCGGGTTATCCTGGGCGATCTTCAGTGCGTCCAGCGGAGAGTAAACAATCCGGACGTCGCCGCCGGCGGCCTTGACCGCGAACAGGTCACGGGACGAGCCGGGCACGCGCAGCATATCTCCATAGGATGTGAAGATCACATCCGGGCGGGAGGCCAGGGCGATGGCCTTATCCACCAGCTCAAGCGGCGTCACGCACACCGGGCAGCCGGGTCCGTGGATCAGGTTGATCTCGGTTGGGAGCATCTGGTCCAGGCCGGATTTGATGATGGAATGCGTCTGTCCGCCGCATACCTCCATCAGAGTCCAGGGGCGGGTAATGACTTTTCGAAGATCGGCGAGCAGCTTGCGGGTCAGGTCTGCATCGCGGTATTCGTCAATGTATTTCATAAGGTTGGATCCGGCGCTTACACGCTGCCGGGGACTTCTGTTCCCTGCGCATCGATCTGCCTGAGCAGTTCCATCGTCTCCATGGCTTCCTGCTCGTCCAGGATGGACAGGCCAAAGCCAACATGGACAATGGTGTAGTCGCCGAGCTTGACTTCGGGCAGGTATTCCATGCAGGCTTCCTTGACCACGCCCCCAAAGTCAACCTTGGCCATTTTCAAGCCTTTGTTTTCGTACAATTCGATCACCTTCGCGGGAATTCCGAGACACATATTACACCTTTAAATTTTTTCTCGTAAGGGCGGACGGCGTCCGCCCCTACATTATTTATTCATGGATATGTTCGTGCTGGTCGTCGCCGGTTTCGACCTCCAGGCTGGCGAGATAGACACCCTCCCCGCCGGTGACGGTTACCGGGAAGGTGCCGCACTTTGGACAGGCGGCATACGCTTCGCTGATCTCAAACTCAGCCCCGCAGGCCGGACACTTGGCGGTTCCGGGAGCGGTAATGAATTCCAGCGCTGCGCCTTCGGCAATGGTTCCGGGGGCCAGGCTGTCCCAGTAGAACTGGATCGACTCTGCCGTAAAATCCGAAAGAGCCCCAATGGTGACTTTAACGCGCGTAACCCGCCGGGCATTGGCTTCCCTGGCGTGGATGAGTACGTGGTCGAAAAGGTCTTCGGTCAGTCCGCCTTCGTGCATAGCTTCCTCAACGATAAGGATTTGTCAGAGTAGGCCACTATCATACTATGCCGTAGGGTTTTGTCAATCCCCGTAACGCGGAATTCATGCCGCCTCCCTTATAGGGAAAACGAAAAAAAAGGATATTCCCCCGCTTTATGGATGCCCTTATAATGCAGGCAACTTATTTCGGCAGGCAGGGTTTTATCCAAAAAGGAGAATCCATGGCGATCCCACAAACAGAAACCCCCAAGATCAATGACAAGCGTGAAATCTTCGGTTGGGCCATGTATGACTGGGCCAATTCGGCCTTCAGCACCACCATTGGGACGGTCTTCCTGGGCCCGTATGTGGCCAGCCTGGCGGCCCAGGCTGCCAGCCTGAGCCCGGATAAAATGGCGCATTTCCTGGGCATCCCGATCGCCGCGGACTCATTTTTCCCTTACTGTATCTCCATCTCCGTTTTGGGGCAGGTATTCTTCCTGCCCATCATGGGCGCCATCGCCGATTATTCCCACCGCCGCAAGCAGATGATGCAGCTCTTCGCCACCCTGGGTGCGATTGCCACCCTGCTGATGTTCTTCGTCACCGCTCCGGTTTGGTGGCTGGGTGGGGTGTTGTTCATCCTCGCCAACCTGGCCTTTGGCGCCTCCATCGTCTTCTACAATTCCTACCTGCCGGATATCGCCTCCGAAGATCAGCGTGACCGCGTCTCCTCGTATGGCTGGGCGATGGGTTACCTGGGGGACGGGCTGCTCCTGATCCTCAACCTGGTCCTGTATTTACTCGGTCCCAATTTTGGCATCCCGAAAGACCTGGCGATCCGCGTCAACCTGGCCTCCGCCGGTGTCTGGTGGCTGACCTTCTCCTTCTTCACCTGGACGCGCCTGCGGACCCGCCAGGCACCCAAGCAGCTTCCGAAGGGCGAGACCTATGCCCGTGCGGGCTTCCGGCAGTTGTGGAGCACGCTCAGGGAGATGAAAAATTTTCCCGAAACGCTAAAATTTTTGCTGGCCTATTTTCTCTATAATGACGGCATCCAGACCGTCATCGCCATCGCCTCCACCTTTGCTGTGGCGCCGCTCATCCGCGGCGGAGTTGGGCTGAGTCAACAAACCCTGATCGTTGCCATCCTGATGATCCAATTCATGGCGTTCGCAGGCGCGTTGTTCTGGGGTAAATTGGCCGGCTGGTTCGGCGCCAAGCGTTCTATCATTATCAGCCTGGTCATCTGGGCCGGCGTAACCATCTATGCTTATTTCGGGCTGAAGGGTTCGGATACGAGCCGGATGGTGGGATTCTTCATCCTGGGAGCCTGCATCGCCATCGTCCTGGGCGGTTCGCAGGCTATCAGCCGCAGCCTGT
>JADGQB010000105.1 GCA_017882145.1 Anaerolineales bacterium | reverse complement strand
CCGCTTTGCCTCGACTCGGGCAATCCGGCCGTGCTGGCCGCCGGTCTGGCCGCCGCCCCCGGTAAACCGCTGGTCAATTCGGTCAGCGGGGAAGAACAGCGCCTGCAGACCGTTTTGCCGATCGTCAAGGATCGCGGCGCGGCCGTCATCGGCCTGACCATGGACGATAAAGGCATCCCCGCCACTGCCGAAGAACGCGTGGCGGTCGCCGAAAAGATCCTCGAACGTGCTGCCAGGATCGGCATCCCGATCGAGGATGTCATCATCGACCCGCTGGTGCTGACCGTCGGCTCGAACAGCAAAGCCGCCCTGGTCACCTTGCAGACTATCGAGCTGCTGCGCCGCACTTTTGGCGTGAACATCAACCTGGGCGCCAGCAACGTTTCGTTCGGACTGCCCGACCGACTGGCGATCAACCAGGCTTTCCTGACCCTGGCCATCCAGATGGGCGCCACCTGCTCGATCACCGACCCTGCCAAACTGGGCACCACGGTCAAGGCCGCCGACCTGCTGCTCGGGCGCGACGATAACAGCCTGCGCTACCTCAAATACTTCCGCCTCGCCGAGAAGCTGCGCGCGGCCGAAGTCGAAAAGGCCGCCGGCTAATAGAACAATAAATAGTAGCAAATAAAGGTCCTCTCGTGCGAGAGGACCTTTTCTAATAATCAAGAGTCACTTTTTGTGGGCTGACTGTCGTAACCTGTTTTTGCCAGGGTTGTATCGGTTACTTACGGATAAGCGGCAAATACAAGATGGATCTTTCCAGGCTTACCGTGAAACCGCTTTCCGGAATGCCATCCAACAATTCCGATACCTCGACGAGACTGCGGCTGCCGAAGGCATAATTCGCAGGTGGCTGAGGCGCCTGCACCGAGAGGCCGGATGCGCCCAGGGAAAAATGCATTACCAGGGCTACCTGTCCGCCGCCTGCCAGTGAGGTCGGCGGCGGCCCGCCGCCGGGGGTCGTGAAGGTCACGGACCATTGCGGGTCGATCCCCACCAGGGTGGGGTCGAAACTCAAAGCTCGCGTCGCCAGGCCAGGGTTGCCGGCCACAAAGGGAATCGTCAGGCTGCCAAGGTCGCTGGAACCCGGACGGACGATATCGATATTGTGCTGGCTGGTCTGGTCCAGCGCTCCGGCCTGCACCAGCGTGGCAAGCACGCAGCGGTGCAGGGTGCCTGTGGAGCTGGGGGTCCAACTGGCGCAATAGGTATTCAGACTGTTCCTCGGCAGGCTGATACCGGTCAGCGCGGCAGCCGGACTAAAGCCGATCCCGGCTCCAAAATCGGCCACGGAGAAGTTCACAGTCACCACCTTGGCGATGGAAAGCGGGTTTTGGAGCTGGATGCAGATCTGCCCGGGCACACCCGCCACGGGCGGGTCGGGGTTGAAACTGATTTCCGGTTCCTCCCAGGGCGGGGTGACGTTCGATGGTAGATGCACGGGGGGTAAATCCAGTTTGCGTACTCCACCGACCAGCGTTGCTCCGTTCCAGGCCTGTACGTCGATATGGCAGCCTGTGCCCAGGGTAAGCGGGTCGGGTGGGGTTACGCTGAGTGTGACATCCTGGCTGGCTCCGGCGGCGAGGCTGGCGGTGGTTACCGGGAAGACGCTGGCCGTCCAGCCGGGGCAGGTGTTATCCACCACCAGGTCAAATGCAGCCGGCGAGGAGCCATCATTGCGCACCACGATGGTTAACTGGTCCTGCTGGCCGGGTTGGAAGTCTTCCGTCAGGTCCAGGCAGCTCTGGGTGGCAAGCGGTTTCAGCATGCCGGGGGCGCTTACCAACACCTGGATGCAGCGGTTCCCCGAAGTATCCGGTACATAAGTGGCTGCCAGGATGGCGATGCCTGAACCGGGCAGGGTCGCGCTCGAACTGGCTACGGTGGTGTAGTTCAGCCCGGTTCCCAGGGGCGTGGCGGCCGGCGCTGCCTGGAATTGGACGGTTACCGGTACAGGGCTTGAGCCCAGGTTCTGGACACGCACGCTCAGGTGCGTGAGCGTGCCGGCCACCAGCGGGTAGGGAGTCACTTTCAGTTCCTCTTCGGCGAACATCGGTTGGGTGTTTGGCAGGCCGATCGACGGGCAGTTCACCGTGTGGGTGGTGGTATTGGAATCCAGGGGAGCCGCAGCGCTGGGGCGCAGCTCAGCAGTATTGCTGATGACCTTATTCGCCGCGCAGGCCGTATCCATCACCTGCACCTTGAATGTTTTCGTCAGCGGATCGGTGGATGCGGTCACTGCCCAGGTGAGCACACCGTCCGCACCCGGACTGATGCCGTCGCTGGCGCTTCCGGGCACATACACCGTACCGGTCGGCACCACATCCACCAGCTTCCCGCTGGCCGGACAGCTTGTCAGGATGGGTAAATGGTAAGTGAGGGTATACAGGATGGTCGCGCCGGGCGTCACCAGGCTGCTGGTGTCGGGCACGGCAGTTTTCTCCAATGTGTAGCCGCAGTCGGCGGGCGGCGGAGGTACTGCCGGGCATGTCAAACCGAGAGTGTACCCGACCGTATTCTCAAACAGCCGGGTGCCATCCGGGGCGGTCATGCCGGCCGGGCTGCCGCTGTTGCCCCACAACATGCGGCAGCCTTGCTGGATAATGCTGGAATGGTCCAAAGGCGGTTCCTCCATCGCCGCCGGGGTCACATCCGGCGGGAAGGAGGGTTTGATATAAATCCCCACGCTGTTGGTGGGATTGCTGTAAGATTGGACCGGGTCGGGGCCCACCCCGTTGAAAATTGCCGCCGGGAATCCGGCCGCCCGGTTGAGGAAATTCTGCGGACCATGCCAGCCCATCGGCCAACCGATGAACATCGAAAGCTGTCCGAAGAAGGCATAACCGCCTTCCCCCAGCCCCAGGATGGGCTTGTTGGGGGCGATGATCTTGGCTACCTGGGCGGCAACCATCACCGCCGGTGGAGTTCCCCACTCGTTCAGAGTGCCGGTATCGTCGGCAATGATGGTCAAGTCAAACTTGCTGAAGTCGGTGCTGGTAACATCGCTGAGCGGCACCAGCGAGACGCTATAGCCGGCGGTGGTCAACAGGCTGTAGAAACTGGTGGCATCGTTTGAATTACTGCGAAACACATAGGCGATGCTGCCGGTCTTTCCGCAGTTGGCTGAGCCAAGTACCAGCGGTTGCCAGGTTCCGGGCTGGTCGTAAAACTGGTTGGAAGGCCAGCCATAATCGTCGCCGGATCCCGCAAAGTGGTGGTGGTAACCGGCCAGTCCGAAGATCGTGCTGCAAACTTTGAGGTTGAAGTTCGCCAGCGGCAGTTCATATTCGGCTATATCCGAAGTATTGCTGTTGGCCGCCCCATTCCACAGTCCATTATCCGGATTTGAGACATCCTGCCAGCCGCCGATCAACCCATTGCCGATAAAGGTCGATTTTCCGCCGGTGAAATTAAGACGGAGCGAGAAATCATCCTGCTGGGCATAGGTGTAAGTGGTGCCATTGCCCTGCGGATCGAGGTAGAGCGAATCGAAGCGCGCTGGATAAGAGCCGACCGGGCTGGTTATACACATATAAAGATAGTTGTCATCATGGATCAGATACACATCCCCGCTGCCCTTCCCGTCCGGACCGTCTGCGAAGGTCACAAACAGGCCATCGGCGTATTCAGTCTTATCGCAGGCTCCGTTGGCCTTGGGAGAGCTCACTCCATTCGGCACGGCCGGGATGGTGAGCAGGTTGGCGGCGGCGGGCTGGGAGCCGGCCTGGACAGGTGTGCCCGGGCTGGCCGGTCCGGCAGCCGCGACTGGCCCACCAGACAACAGTCCGGCAACTAAGCTGGACAGCAGGAACAGGCGGAATGACAGGCTAAATTTCGAAGTCTTCATGAGCTATTCTCCTCTTTGGATAAGCAACACGAAAGGGCCTGATCTGTTTCTTTATCGAAGTTCTATATTATCTTTTTACTCTTAATTATATATCAATTAACCCACAGCATGCCTGCTCGATTTTCACCTGTTAGTGGTTTGCAAGGATTCACTCCCTGCCTCTTCCATCCTGCTGCGACGCCTCGATCGTCATTTTCAAGTTCTCCCTGGGTGTCTTTATGGGCAGGCTGTGCTCCTGCGCTAAGTTGCGTCTCCCGTATTCGGCCTTGCTTGCTGACATGCTGGTATTATTTATTGTAATCCAGTGAATTTACGGATGACTTACTCAAAGCCGTGGGATAGTTCCTTCCCGGCATATCTATATTTACATTTATGGGATAAAATCTATAGAACATTATGGCTAATGCCAGTATTCTGCTCGCCATCAATGATACAAGCCTCGCCCATGATCTATCGGAGCGTCTATTAAATTTGGGGTATAGGATCTTAGGATTCGCAGCCTCCAACGAAGAAATCATTGCCAGGATCGAAGAATTAAATCCGGATATTATTCTGGCTGATATCCATTCGAGAGGGGCAAAGGAAGGGCTCAAAACCGGGGCGCTGATCCAATCCATCTTCGATAAACCCATAATTTATATAACCGGATCCATCGGACAGGTAACCATCCAACGCGCCAAAGCAACGGGTCCGTTTGGCTATATCTTTAAGCCCTTCGATGATAAACAGATCTATGCAATGATCGAAACCGCCCTGGTGCGGCATCAATTGGAGGCCAAACTCCGTGATGGCCAGCGCTGGCTTAACGCAGTGTTGGATGGGATCAACGATGGGGTGATCGCGCTGGATAAGCACGGGGAGATCAGGTTTATCAATCCGATCGCGCGCCAGTTGACAGGCTGGAGTGAGATCGAGACCATGAACCGCTCGCTCGGCGAAGTTTTTGTGTTCATTGACAAATCCAGCCATGCAAAATTGGAGATTCTTGGCCATTCGCAGGCCGTGGATACAATGAACGCAGACAGCCGCACCGAAGGCTTGCTTGTATCGAAAGATGGTCGAACCACTCCCGTGGAAGCCGAAATAACTTACATTGATGATCAAGGAAACGGGCCGACTGCAGGAATGGTACTGGTCTTTAGAGATATAACAAAGCACCAGGAGGCCTTGCAGGAGATCCGCAGGCAAAGCCAGCGGGCGGAAGCGCTGGTTGAAACCGCCGCGCGCTTGAATGCACAACTCGAATTAACCTCCGTTCTTGATACCATCTGCAATATCTGCAATCAGGCCCTCCAGGCCAACGGGACGGCTGTCTACCTGGAGGATGGTACCCACCACCATGTATTCCAGGTCAGGGCCACCAAACTCCAAATAGCCGATTGGGAAAAAAATCCCATTTTGCAATATAAAATCCCTGCAGAACTTCTTGAGCGGATTTTGTCTGAAAATAAACCGGTCAACCTCATCAATGATGTCCAGGGTTATCCCGGTTTGCCCAGTGTGGAGTTCTTTAAAGAGCAAAACATCCATACGGTGGGAATTGCCGGGTTGTACAGGCATCATGAGCTGATTGGTGTCTTGGTCTCACTATTTAGGGGAGATCCAATCCATCTGCCCGAGGATACGCTTATGCTGCTCAAGGGGCTGGCGGACCAGGCCACAATTTCAATTACAAATGCCAGTCTCTTTGAACAGGTCCGCAGAGGCCGGGAATCTCAAAGGGCGCTCACGACCAGGCTGGTGGAAATTCAGGAAACCGAGCGCCGACACATTGCTAGGGAGCTCCATGATCAAATTGGGCAGGTATTGACTGGCCTACAGTTCATGTTGGAGTCTTCCAAAAATAAGGCCACTGAAGAGCAGTCCAGCAAAATAACTGAAGCGCAGGAGACAGTCAGCGCTTTGATCGAACAAATTCGCGAGATGTCTCTCAACCTGCGGCCCTCCATGCTGGATGATATTGGTCTTATACCCACTTTGCAATGGCACTTCGAACGGTATACGAAACAGACCGGCATAAAGGTTACCTTCAATCAAAATGGGATCACCCAGCGTTTCTTACCCGATGTTGAAACCGCCGTTTATCGTATTGTTCAAGAAGCGCTGACCAATGTCGCCCGTTATGCCCAGGTAACGGAAGTAAATGTCCAACTGGCCCATCAAGATAATACGCTTGGGGTGGTGATCGTCGACCATGGGGTCGGGTTTGACCCGACCTTCGATATCCGTAAAGCCGCAACCGCCGGCCTGACCGGTATGCGTGAACGAGCCAATATGCTGGGAGGCTATATGGTGGTCAAATCTGCGCCAAAAGAAGGAACGAAGATCCTGGTGATGCTTCCGCTGGAAAGCAAACCGGTCGAAAGGAGAAACCGTGTCCGTGACATTGATCCTGGCTGACGACCATCCAATCGTCCGCCAGGGTTTGCGCCACTTGCTGCAAGGCGAACCGGAATTCCTGGTTTTGGGTGAAGCAGGTGATGGCGTTGAAGCAATTCAATTGGTCGACCGGCTCAAACCAAATATTCTCATCGTTGACATGATGATGCCCGGTTTGAATGGACTGGAAGTATTACGTCAGGTTAAAAAAATCTCACCCTCCACCCGCACCATCGTACTTTCCATGCAAAGCGCAGACGCCTATGTGGTCGAGGCGCTGAAAAATGGGGCAGCCGGTTACGTGCTCAAGGAAACCGGACCCAGCGAATTGGTTAAGGCGGTGCATGAGGTGAACCTCGGGAACCAGTTCCTCAGCGCCAAACTTTCCGAAAGGTTCGAAACCGGCGGGGGAAAGATCCAGGATACACCGCCGGATGCCTATGATACCCTTACCGCGCGCGAGCGTGAGATTTTCCAGATGACCGTCGAAGGCAGGACCAGCCAGGAGATCGGAGAAAAGCTCATGATCAGCCCGCGCACGGTTGAGATCCACCGCAGCAACCTCACGACTAAATTGGGGATCAAGAACCAGGCCGACCTGATCCGATTTGCCATTAAACGCGGGATTCTTTCTATGGATGAGTAGCCCCTCACTTCTAATGTAAATAAATTCGCTGTGATTGACCTTATCCTTCAAGGGGCCTTCTTGAAGGGTATTCTTTTGCACGCTTGCATTTTATTATATTCACCAGATAAATAAATACGTAGGAAAAGATACGTAGGATTACTTATTGTTCAAAGAACAAATATGGAGCAAAATGGGAGTATATCAACATTATTTTTTAGTCTTTCAAAAGGAGGAATATGAAAAAGCTCTTGCAAGTGTCCATTCTGTTTGTTTTCGCCCTCGTGCTTGTCACATCCGCATTTACAGTGGCAGGCACCGGGTCATCCATGGCAGCCGTGACGGTCTGCACTCAGGTGGTCAATAATCCGGCCCAGCAAGCGGGACAGGATATCAGCCACATTTTCTGTTTTAAAAATGGAACCCCGCCTCCCTTTACTCCCAACGTTGGCTGGCGAGGTTAATATAAATATCCACGACATAAAACTTTCAGATACGCAGAAAACTTATCGTTTTGCCTCCAAAGAGCCCGGATAAAACAGGCAAAGTCATGGCTGGTTGAAATTCGGTTGGTTTGCATCCCAACCGCTGGGAGTGATAAATCAAATTTTATGGAGAATCTCCCGTGACAATAACAATATTCGCCTCGTTCGAAGTGGCTGCATTCATCCTGCTGTTCACATGCATTACTCTGCTCGCCTTGAAAATGCTGCACGTAATCCGGACCCATTTTGCCAGCATAGGATGGCATAAAGCAGCCAGCGTCAGTTGGAACGGGTAGGAAAACGCCTATTACGGACCAAGCCTTTCGGGAGAGATCTCTCGAAAGGCTTTTGCTTTTCACACCTTACAATTGTAATAGTACGCTTTTTCAATTATCCGAATGGAGTAAAATATAACATTTATTACTAATCTGTCTTAGCGTTAAGCTTTGAAACAAAGCAGGTGGCATACGAAGGATTTATCTCGTCCAACAAAACTTTACATGGCGGTCATGTATCTTCTAGGTATGGGGTTGCTCATCTGGAATGTACTTGGCATCCATGCAATCAATTATTGGATGGTGATAGTTCTATCGGTGCTGGCATCTTTCTTCCTTATTTTTAAAGTGGTGGGGGCAACCAACCGTTCGGACTATACCTTCAGCTTTCTGATTTACGGTTTCGCCCTTGCTTATTTCGGATTAGGCGGGACCCTCCTGGTGATCCTGGTCTCAAACCTCGTGGAGTGGGCCTGGAACCGTCCGCGCTGGTATAGCCAGTTATTCAACACAGCTTGCTACATTTCTGTAATGGTTGCAGCTTATCACGTCTTCAAATTGATCGACCCGTCCGGATCGCTTTCCACTCCCCTGGGTGTGCTGTCCATTGCGATCAGCATGGCAGTCTTCACCCTGCTAAATCATTTCCTGGTTGGCATCATCGTCTGGTTGGCAAACGGAGAGAGCTTTAAGGTCTCGGGTATTTTTGATACCTTTCCATTGTTGATGGATCTTACGTTCCTGACTTTTGGCGCCGTGCTGACCATGGTCTGGAAGTTCAGCCCGTTTGCCGTGATCCTGTTCCTGTTCCCGCTTTATCTCATCTATGAAACGATGCGGATACCCGCCCTGGAGCGCAAGACGGAGGTCGACCAGAAGACCGGGCTATTCAACCACCAGTACTTTATGGATCAACTGGCGAAAGAGCTTGACCGGTCCAAGCGCTTCGACCGGCCCCTGTCGATCATCATGCTCGATCTGGACCTGCTCCGCAACATCAACAATACCTACGGGCATCTGGCTGGAGATGAAGTTCTGATCGGGGTAGCCCACATTCTTAAACAGTCGGTCCGTGATTATGATGTGGTGGCTCGTTTTGGCGGCGAGGAATTTATCATTATGCTGCCGGAAACGACCGTTCAGCAATCCTTCGAGCGCGCCGAGACGATCCGACTTGAAATTGAAAATGCGGAGTTCGTCGTTCCAACCAGCGTCCTGCCGATCAAGGCTACCATCAGTCTCGGCCTGGCAGAACGCGAATCCTTCACTCAAGCCGCCAATCAAATCATCCATAATGCCGACACTGCCCTGTACCACTCAAAATTAAGTGGGCGCAATAAATCCTTTGCCTACCGGAATGATGCCTACCTGGATTTCTTTGGCTATGATAAACAGGGCCAGCCATTCACCAAAGATCAATTGAAAAATGCATCGCAGAAAGTACCCATCACACTGCCTGCGAAGGATTACAGTGCAGCCAGCACTAAATATATTGATGTAGAAACGGCGCCAGAGCCCGCCAGCGGTTCCACCCCGGAAGAAAACGTATCAAAAGCCCCTCCCGTGAAATCCAGGAGCCTGTTCCAACCCGTTTATCTTTACATTGGCGGGCTGGCAGTGCTGGCAGTCTCACTTGTTTATGGCCTGTATCGCTTTGCGCCTGACCTTTTTAGACCCAATTGGTACCAGATATGGCCGGGGTTGATAACCAGCATGGTGTTTGTAATCCTTGCAGAACTGTATTCGATCAATCTGTACATTGGAAAGACTTCCCTTTCCACCTCGGCAGTACCCATACTGGCAGGCACCATCCTGTTTGGCCCGGTTGCGGGGGTACTCCTCAGCACAACGTATGCCATTGTTGTTGGGATCAAATATCGTAGTAAATTCAACAAATATGTCTTTAATCTCAGCAATCAAGTGATTGCTGCAATGCTTTATCTCTCAGCCTTGCGATTTTTTGGGCAATCCCTGATTGATTTTTCAATAGTCATACAGTGCTTGCTGGTTGTCATGGCGGCCTTGATCGTTTACATCACAAATACCTGGTTGATATCCTTTGGTATGGGGATTGATCTCCATCAATCACCAAGGCAAATTTGGAAGGAACAATACCTCTGGCTGGTGACCATTTATATCGGTATTGGATTGATCGCCACTGCGTATATCGTCGGTTATCGTGAAGAGGGTGTGCTTGGGGCTCTGTTGATGATGGTCCCGCTGATTTTATTACGGATCAGCCAGAAGCAATATGTGGATCATACCCGCGCGGCTGTTACCGAATTGCGCGAGAAGAACATTGCCCTGGAAAAAAATACGGAGGAGATCAACCACCTTAGTGATGGTCTTCTGAATACCCTGGCGGAGATCATTGACCTGCGCGATCCGTATGTACTGGGTCATTCAAAACGGGTTACTGCTTTTGCCGTCAGGCTTGCAGAAAAAATGGGGCTTAACCCGAAACAAGTCAGGTTAATTCATAAAGCCAGCTTATTGCACGATATTGGGAAGCTGGGCATTTCGATGGAAATTCTAAAAAAACCCGGGAAATTGACTGCGGATGAATATGAAACCATCCAGAAGCATGCCGAAGTGGGTGGGAACCTCATCAAGAACAGCCCGGGCCTTTTTCCGCTTGTTGCAATCATCCGCCACCATCATGAGTATTACGACGGCACAGGTTACCCGGATAAACTTAAGGGAAATCAAATATCCATCGAGGCGAGGATTGTTTCCATAGCCGATGCCGTGGAAGCCATGACCTCGGACCGCCCCTATCGAAAAAGGCTTGAAACAGAGCAGATAATTGCTGAATTAAAAAAGTGTTCAGGATCCCAATTTGATCCCCATGTAACTGCCGCAGCGATTCGGCTGGTTGAAAAGGAAGCTGAATTGGGAGCCGATGGCTCCGTAAGTCAACTCAATCCGGTCGGGGACAGCAAGACAAATGCTCAATCATCTTAGTCAGTAGCTGGCACATGCTCGATAAGCAAGTCTTCATCGATCCCGGGGGGATGCAGGACTTGTGCCATTTGTCCATACAGACCTAACGATATGACCAGAACGGGGCTGTCCATTACTTTCGGACAGCCCCGCTTGAGAATTGATCGAGAGCCCTGAATATCTTTAGCTATTACAAGCCATGTTCGGAGGCCTGCCGTTGAATCTCCACTTGCTTGGTTCTTTTGATCGTCACAACCGACAGCATGCTTCCGATGGCGGTTCCAACAATCAGCCACATTACCAGCATGGCGCTTGTAACCAGCGTCGAGGCGACCTCGCTGGATATTGTTGACCGGTCAACTAATCCAATCCATTCGGCCAGTTTTCCGAGCGGCAGAACAATGATCACCACCAGCGGAAGCATCGCAAATGCACCCAGGCCCGTACTGAACAGCGTACTGAACAATATTTTTAGCGGCGTGTTGCCATTGCGCTTCCCGATCAGCCCGACGGATAATCCGATGATCGTCAAAACGAGGACCAGTGGCAGGATCCATGGCTCGATCGCATTTAAGGACATGTGCCCGAAGCGTTTCAACAAGGCGAGCCACACGAAACCTGTGAAAAGGGCCGTAATCACTCCCACAGGTACATGCTTCGAATTAAACAGGTTCTTCATTTCCAACTCCTTACCGATTTTAGAGACGGTATCTCTGAAGGATGGCGCCCGGGCCGTTCGGGAATTGGGCGTGTCTCTATTTTCGGCGCTTTCCCCCGGATTTACAACTGTGGAATACCCCAGTTTCTGGGTTTCAATTCGACCTGTGGCGTTCCCCAGTTTCAAAACCAATTCAATCCTGGAACTCACTTGATATTTGGCATAGATATTTTTCAAGTGGAATTCCACCGTGCGGTTGGAAATACCGAGCGACGCAGCAATCAATTTATTGCTTTTACCTTGCATCAGAAGTTTTACGACTTCCCCTTCACGGTTGGTCAATGCGCTAAATTCTGACATCCTGATTTTCCTTTTCGATTATTGCACCAGGCCTCAGCCAACAGATCGGCTCAGCGGCTGTGGTCCTCGGAGATTATGAAGGAACCGGGTCAAATATATTATAGCAGGGACGAAGCCGCTCTCAGGGCTCTACGCGCCCCTTATTTTTCTGCATAAAATGGCCCAAGAACAACGCAAAACTGCTCATTT
>JADGQB010000362.1 GCA_017882145.1 Anaerolineales bacterium | reverse complement strand
ATCAGGAGGCATGACTGATGTCGGATGAAATTATTCTCACCGTAAATGGAAAACAGCACACCGTCCAGGCATCGCCGGAGACAGCGCTCCTGTACGTGCTGCGGAACGAGCTTGGCCTGAGCGGCCCGCATTTCGGCTGCGGCGGGGAAAAATGCGGCGCCTGCATGGTGCTGGTGGGTGCAAAACCCAGCCTTTCCTGTCATCTGCCTGTCTCCGAAATCGGCGCGTCGCGCATCACCACACTGGAAGGTTTGATCGAAGAGGGTGAATTACACCCGGTACAGCAGGCGTTTATCGAAGAACAAGCTACGCAGTGCGGCTACTGCGTCAATGGGATGATCATCAGCACTGCAGCCCTGTTATGGAAAAATCCGCACCCCAGCGATGAGCAAATCCGGACCGCCCTGGACGGCAACCTGTGCCGCTGCGGCTCGCACCTGCGCATACTACGGGCGGTCAAGCGCGCCGAGCAGTTGATGGCGGATTTGATGGCGGGAGGGTAGTAAGGATGGCGAAGCCGGACAAACAAGCGAATTCGGAAAGCAAAGGCCGCCAGAGCCGCCGGGAGTCGGGCAGGCGCGAAGCCGCCTGGGGACAGGCTTTGACCAACTGGCTCGACGACTGGCTGGCAATCAATCCGGACGGCACGGTGACCGCCTTCAGCGGCAAAGTCGAACTGGGCACAGGCGTCCGGACGGCCCTGGCGCAGATCGTAGCCGAAGAATTGGATGTGTCCTTCGAGCGTGTGCAAATGGTCATGGGGGATACCGAACGCACACCGGACGAGGGCTATACTGCCGGAAGCATGACCATCAATTCCAGCGGCTCAGCCCTGCGCAATGCGGCCGCGCATGCGCGCCAACTCCTATTAAAAATGGCGGCAAAGCGGATGAATGCCCGCCTGCAGGATTTAACCGTCCAGGATGGCGTGATCATGCTCATCCAACATCCGGAACGCAAGGTCAGCTACGCCGAATTAATGGGCGGCAAGCCCTTCAACCAGGAAGTTCCTGAGAACGTCGTGCTCAAGGATGCCAGCACCTATACCGTTGTCGGCACATCCAGCCCGCGGGCGGATATTCCCGGCAAGGTAAGCGGCCAACCCAGCTTTATCCAGGATCTGCGCCTGCCCGGGATGCTGCATGGTCGCCTGGTGCGCCCGCCCAGCGCAAGTGCAGAGTTCATTTCGATGGACGAGAGTTCGGTGGCGGATATTCCGGGACTGGTCAAGGTTGTCCGAGACGGTAATTTCATTGGAGTGGTGGCGGAACGTGAAGAGCAGGCCATCCGGGCAGCCGAGCGGTTGAAAGTGGAATGGCGTGAAAAGGCCAGCCTGCCGCGCATGCCAGACTTGTACACGACCCTGCGCTCCCAGCCAACCCAGGATAACCTGCTGCTGGACCAGGGGGATACCGAGACTGCCTTCAAGCAGGCAGCAGTCCAGCTGCACGCCACCTATTACCAGCCCTACCATGCACATGCCTCGATCGGCCCTTCGTGTGCGGTTGCGGATGTGAAAGAAGACCAGATCACGGTCTGGGCCAGCACACCCGGTCCTTATCCGTTGAGCAATGCCCTGGCGCAACTGCTGGAGGTGCCCGTCGAGAAAATCCACCTGATGCATGTGGAAGGCGCCGGCAGTTACGGCCAGAACGGCTCGGATGACGCGGCTGCAGACGCAGTGCTGCTCTCGCAGGCGGTCGGCAGACCGGTGCGCGTGCAGTGGTCGCGCCAGGATGAGTTCGTCTGGGAACCGAAAGCGCCGGCCATGGTGATGGAGCTGCAAGGCGGCCTGGATGAGCGTGGCAACGTGGTTGCCTGGGATTATCACGTTTATTCCCCCTCGCACGTGGCACGCGCGCATGGCGCCGATGATTTGGTGGCCGGTCAACTGATCCGCGGGCAGACCGGCTCGCATTTCGGTTTTTCCTTTGGCGCCGAACGCAACGCCCCCACCAACTACTCCTTCCCGAACCAGCGCGTAACCGTCCATTACCTGGCCGACTCGCCCCTGCGGGCGTCCTCCTTCCGCAGCCTGGGCGGCGCGGAAAATACCTTCGCCAACGAATCGTTCATGGATGAGCTGGCAGCCGCGGCAGGCGTAGACGCGCTGGAATTCCGCTTGCGCTACCTGGAGGATGAACGCGCGCGCGAGGTCTTGAAGGCGGCTGCCGGGAAGGCCGGCTGGGAGTCGCATCCCGCCTGGCAGGGCAAGCTGGAAAAACTGGCGCAGGGACGCGGTGTGGCTTTCGGTTGGTATGAAAACGACCAGGCGCTCGTGGCGAGTATTGCCGAGGTGCAGGTGGATACCGCCAGCGGAGCCGTGCGCGTGCAGCGCATGGTGGTGGCGCACGACTGCGGGCTGATCATCAACCCGGACGGAGTGAAAAATCAGATCGAAGGCAATACCATCCAATCCCTCAGCCGGGCGCTCAAAGAAGAGGTGCAGTTCGACGCATACCGCATCAAAAGTATCGACTGGGACACCTATCCGATCCTGACCTTTTCCGAAGTGCCCGATGTCGAGATCGTCCTGCTCAACCACCCCGACCAACCCGCCCTGGGCGCAGGCGAACCCTCCGCGATCACAACCGCGGCGGCGGTTGCGAATGCCATCTACGACGCCACCGGTGCGCGCCTGCGGCAGATCCCTTTCACGCCGGAGAGGGTCAAGGTGGCATTGCAATCCGCTATAAGATGATGCTCTTGCCTTGACCATGCAACTACCAGCATGAATCGCAGGGCGGTTTTCGATGTACAATTGGGTATCCATTGTTGTGGGTCTCCGTAAACTTGTACCCATTCTTAGGGCATGGGATTTGGGTGTGCGGGGGTCCAGAGAATAAATACCATATGATACCCAGTCCCCAGTCCAATGACCCCCTGCACGGCATTACGCTTGAAATGATCCTTACGCGCCTGGTTCAACAATACGGTTGGCCAGAACTGGCAAAACGCATCCCGATCCGCTGTTTTTATCATGAGCCCAGCATCAAATCCAGTTTGAAATTCTTACGGCGCACGCCCTGGGCGCGTAAGAGCGTTGAAGAGTTGTACTTGGGATCCATAGTCAAATGAGCCAGAGCCACCTTGTCCCAAATGCTCTGCATTCATTGTTTTTTTTTCTGGGTGAAACCATCCATTTTCTAAACCACGGCTCATCTGGAGCCTACCCCCGTTATTTTGATGCAAGCACTTTATGAGTAATGGGGGACTTGTCCTTATTCTTCTGGGTGTGTAAATTCAATCGAGGAGAAACCCCTCAGCCGGGGTTACAGCATTCAGACTAGCGAGGTCAATTTGCCACCAAAACAGCACCCTGCCTCTGAACAATTCCTTCAATCCTACGGCCCGTGGGCGGTCGTCGCCGGTGCCTCCGAGGGCCTGGGGGCCGCCTATTCCGAAGCCCTGGCTCGGCGCGGCCTGAACCTGCTGCTGGTGGCGCGCCGTTCCGAGCTGCTGCAGACTCTCGCGGCCCGTCTCAGCGCGGCTTACAGAGTCCAGGTGCGCAGCCTGCCGCTCGACCTGGCCCTGCAAGATTCCGCCGCCCGGATTGCCCACGCGACACAGGACTTGCCGGTCGGCCTGCTGGTCTACAACGCGGCTTTTTCGGCGGTCGGCGCCTTTCTCGAGCATCCTCTGGACGAGCACCTGCGGGAGGTCGACACCAACGTGCGCACCCCGCTGGCGCTGCTGAACATCTTTGGCGCGCGCATGCTCAAAGCCGGTCACGGCGGAATTATCCTGATGAGCTCCCTGAGCGCCTTCCAGGGATCGGCCTACGTCGCGAATTACAGCGCCACCAAGGCCTACAACTTTGTCCTGGCCGAAGGACTCTGGGAAGAATGGCGCCGGGGCGGTG
>JADGQB010000361.1 GCA_017882145.1 Anaerolineales bacterium | reverse complement strand
TCGCCAGGTCCGGATCATCGGTGTGCACGCCAACATAGATATAGGCTATATCCGGGGTCAAATAGACCGTGCCGCTGCCGCTGACATTCAGTGTGCGGGGTTGAGCAGCCGCGGTCCCGCAGGCGCTCAGAACCAGTGCTGAAACCAGGATGAGGGCGAAAATTGAAAGTTTTGTACGCATAGTGTTCTCCTTGTGAGATAATGATATAACAGTTTTGAAGACGCTTCGCAATCGAAGAATGTTCCCGGCAGCCTTGTTTTTTGCACAGTTTGCTTGTAAAATTGAGACAAATGTTCTATTTAGTCTCAGGTGGTCCTTGCGAAGACTCCGTTTCTTCCATGGTAAATAAAAACCGCTTCCTTTGCAAGGGTTGGTCGATACAAATTCCACGATTCGTGACAGGGATTGGATAATGGCGCTGAATTTCCAGCAGGTTTTTGAGAAGATCCGCCAGATCGGGTTGGGAGCACGCCTCCGCCAGGAAACTCAGGATGCATTGCGCGCACGTGCGCGCACCCAGTTGGAAACCTCAGCCAACAAGATAGTTGAACTGAACGAAAAACTGGAGCGTGCCCGCCAGGCTGACCCTTCCCTGCGCTGTGCCACTCCGCTGGCAGAGCCGTTGAACACCCACCGGGCGGCCGGGATGGTTTCCACCTCCAACGTCACCCTCATTGCCGCGGATGGTTCGCAGGTGGTCCCGGACCGGCATGCGGCAGTGCTCTTCGGGCTGATCAATGTCGGAGCGATTATTATCCCGAACGGGACGGAAGAGGCTCCCC
This sequence comes from Anaerolineales bacterium, assembly GCA_017882145.1. GTDB lineage: Bacteria > Chloroflexota > Anaerolineae > Anaerolineales > Villigracilaceae > UBA877. Next base: position 3,082 of record JADGQB010000361.1, on the reverse strand, counting down.
TTGTGCTGACCGACAGCAACCTGTCCTTTGACGATGATGTGGTCAACTGGACGGATGGCCTGGTGGCCCTGCAGCGCGACCTGGCCGAACGTAAAAAGCTGCTGACGGTGTCGAAGGATTATCCGCCTCCGGTGGTCACGTTGACTGATGGCCCGCTTCAGCTGTGGGAGTCGCGCGAAAGCGATGAAGTCTTCGGTTACGAAAAAGCCCTGGCTGAATACCTGAGCGTTTTGTCGCAGTTACAGGAGCGGGGTGTGATTACCGCCGGGTATGTCGATAAGCCCAGCTCGAACTTGCTGGTCCGCCTTTTGGAAGTGGCCATTACACCCGAGAGTGAAATGAAGAACCTTCACGATCAGCATCCTCTCCACGGAGTGACGGATTTGTGGATGTTCGACCAGCTGCTCCAGCCGGGGGAGCGTTCGGCAATCTTCGGACTGCAGGCGCGCTCCAAGGCAGTTTATAAGGGCCCGCTGGCATTGCACTTCTTTTATCTTAATGCGGGTCAGCCCGGTCACCCAAAGTCGGTCCGGGTTGAAATTCCGGCCTGGGTATCCGCGGATGAGGCGCAAATCGATCTGCTCCATACCGCGCTTCTGGAACAGTGCGCCATCCTGGGGGCAAGGCCATATCCCTATATTCTGCATCGTGCACATGAGGCGGCCGTCGTCACCCTGCAAGAGAAGCAGCAGATCGAACAGATGCTTGCCATCGAAATCCGCAAATCCGGTGGCGAAGTGGGGGAGGCCTCGGGGAAACAGGTCTCCAAGGATTCCAGCAACGCCGGAAGAAAGAGGTACTAATGACCACATCCATCCAGATCGGCCATCTTCTGCGGGCCGGCACCAGCGGGTTCGTCGCCGGCTGTTCCGTTTCGCAAATGGAAACGCCCGCCTTTGGCGCTCTCGTGCGCGCCCCGATCGTTGATAACTACTGCGTCTACGGCCTGATCCACGACATTCACATTGACGATGATGGACTGGTCCGGCAGTTGGTCACAGCCGGTGAAGTGCGCGAAAAAATTATCGCTGACAGCCGTATCAACCGCATCGTGCCGGTCGAAATGTCCGTCCTTACCGTGGGCTATGAACAGGATGGAAAGATATCCCATCTCCTGCCGCCGCGTCCGCCGCTCAGTCTGGATGTTATCTACCTGTGCTCACAGGCCGAGTTGGCAAAATTCACCTCTGCGGGTCACTTCGGCTACTTCCGCCATATCCTGCAGGCCAAGGACCTCCCCATCGGTGAGCTGCTCGCCGCGCATATCCTGGAAGTCAAAAATAAAATCAATAATTCTCAATGGGTTGAGCAGGCCACCCAGGAACTGATTACCTTACTGCGGGATGATTATCCTACCCTGATGTCCGTATTAGGTGCATTAGGAGAGATCATCTAAACACGAAGAGCACGAAGGGTCACTATGGATTTAAGAACACAAAAGCCAAGAGTATTTGCAGAAATACCTTCCGAAACCGAGCGGATCGGAAAAGCTGTTTTGGATGCAGCTTATCGTGTCCATACCGCACTCGGACCAGGTCTGCTCGAATCGGTCTACGAAGCATGTCATGCCTATGAAATCCGGGAAAGTGGCCTCTTTGTAGAAACTCAGGTGGCTGTGCCTATAATATACAAAACCATTCGTCTGGAGGATGGTCTACGCCTTGATCTGTTGGTGGAGAAGTGTGTAATCGTGGAAATTAAAGCTGTCGAGACGATGAATCCAATCTACGAAGCTCAGCTTCTCACTTACCTTCGACTCACGGACGTTCGCCTTGGGTTTCTCATCAATTTTACTGTGCCGCATCTTAAGGATGGCATCAAGCGTTTGGTAGTTTAAAAACTTTGTGAACCTTCGTGATCCTTGGTGTCCTTTGTGTTGAGAAAATGACAAAACGAAAAACCACAAAAACAAGTGCTTTCGGTTCGCCTGGCAGGGCAGGGCATGATTCGTCCGCGTTTTACGCCGGGAAACTTTACGACGGGCAACAATCCGCCCATGCCATCGATTACGTTGAAAATCCCGTCCCCATCGACTCGCTCGACCGAATCCACTGCCATTCTGCCGAAACCATGACCGAACTGCCGGACTGTTCGGTGCATTTGATGGTCACCTCGCCGCCCTACAATGTTGGCAAGGAATACGATGAAGACCTCACGCTCGAGGATTATCTGGCTTTCCTGCAGCGCGTCTGGCAGGAGACCCGCCGCGTACTCGTCCCCGGCGGACGCATGTGCATCAACGTCGCCAACCTGGGGCGCAAGCCCTACATTCCTCTGCATGCTTTCATCGCCGATCAGGCCGTTCGCCTGGGTTTTCTAATGCGCGGTGAGATCATCTGGAACAAGGCTGCCAGCGCCTCGCCCTCCACCGCCTGGGGTAGTTGGAAATCGGCCAGCAACCCCACCCTGCGGGATGTGCACGAATATATCCTGATTTTTTGCAAAGATACCTTCAAACGCATGAACCCGGAAAAACGTTCCAGCACCATTACCCGCGATGAGTTCCTGGAATACAACAAATCCGTTTGGAATTTCAAGGCGGAATCGGCCCGCAAGATCGGCCACCCGGCCCCGTTCCCGCTCGAGTTGCCGCGTCGTTTGATCCAGCTTTACACCTTCGAGAACGAGATCGTTTTGGACCCGTTCATGGGCAGCGGACAGACCGCAATTGCCGTTGCCTTGAGCAATCGCCATTTTGTTGGGTACGAAACCGACCCGACCTATGTCGAACTTGCCAATCAGCGCATAAAGGAGAGTCAGCATGCCCCTGGTCTCTCTGGATGACCGGAAATATCTCGAGAAGCAATATAAAGACTCTACGAATTTGCAGGCGCGTGCCAGCTTGCATCAGCGCTTCAGCGTGAATAAATACGGCTGGCAGTCGTGGGTCTTTGACCATTTCGACTTGCCTGCAGGTTGCCGGATACTGGAACTGGGCTGCGGACCGGGCACCTTATGGCTGGACAATCTTTCTCGCATTCCCGCCGGTTGGGAGATCCTCCTGTCGGATTTCTCCGCCGGGATGCTGGCAGCTGCCCGACAAAACCTTTCGCCCCACCGCCAATTCCAGTACAAAGTCATC
>JADGQB010000360.1 GCA_017882145.1 Anaerolineales bacterium | reverse complement strand
CTGGCTGCTCAAGAAACAGGCTTTGGGAAGACTGGCCTTTTGCGGGCTGTACTTTATCCTGATCATGGTAGGCACGATCGTGATTACCAGCCCATCGCTGCTGGCGCCCTACATCACCAAGGTGGCGCTGGGAAGCTGGCTGGACCAGCAGCAAAAAATCCTGCTGGGTCCCAAGGCGCTGGATACCGCCGGGTTGTACGATACAAACCTGCCCAACTGGCTGAAGTATTTCGGATTCCATTATATGAAGGGCTATTTCTTTTACTTTGCCTTCCTATCGCTGGCAGCCGGCTCGATCTGGGGCTCGAGGAAATATATCAGCCGGATCCTGCTGGCGTGGTGCGTGGCGGTCAGCATTTTCCTGGTGTACTTTTCGGCCATGAAGAATTTCCAGTATATGCTGCCGGTGGCGGTGCCGCTTTTTATTGGAGCATTCCTTTTTCCCAGCATCACGGAGAGCAGCGCAAATTCGAAAGGGCTGGCCTGGCCGGGAAAATCGATCACCCGGAAGATCGTCCTGGCAGTTACAACGACTCTCTTCGCGAGTCAATTGATCATTAACCTGGTGATTCTGTACCTATTTGCAATCAGAGGGACTTAGTCATGCTATAATTTCGGCACGTGGGGCCCGTGGCGCAGTGGTTAGCGCAGACGACTCATAATCGTTTGGTCGCAGGTCCGACTCCTGCCGGGCCCACCTATTGAATAATAACCCATCCAACTAGAGGGGATTTTTATTTTGGGTTCTCTTCTTAAAAATCAATGGATACAACAGTCTATTTACATGCAGCTTTCCATGTTTACTTAACCATCGCAGTAATCGAGAACGTATCCATCGGTTCCACGTTCGTCTCCCATGGGCGATGATAAACCAAGGTCAGATTTGTGGTGCCTGTTTTGAGCACCCTGAAGGACAGAGTCAGACTCCCACCCGATCCAACCAGATCAGGATTGGACGAGGAGAACGTGGCATCTCCAATCTGCTTGAACATGGTCGCATCCAAGTCTTTGGCCTCCCAGGTATAGCCAGTCGTAGGGTTGCCATCCAGTTGAATCACCAGTTCCTGGCCTGCAAACAGGGTAATTTTCTCGCCATTATTGGAAGCGGTCAGGTTGACCTGTTCGGGGGGGCTGACTTGTATGTCTCCTCCGGTTTTTTGGGTACCGCAACCGGCAGTAAAAATGACCAAAGCCGCAAGAGCTAATCGAAAAAATAGGGAACGAATCATATTTTCCTTTCTGAGCCTTATTTAATCTTATTGACGGTAGAAGAGGCAGAAAGTTCCAAGTTCCAGGCTGGCAGAGTGGGCGTCGAACGGGTCAATACCCTTTCAGGGCACTTTACCCTTTCAGGGCACTTTACCCTCGCAGGGCACGTTCCCGCCGCCAGGAGGGCCAAAGTTTAGGGAGACAACGCGACCAGCTGCGGCAGCAGTGGAGGAGACGCGCGAGATACTGCCAGAAAAGGACAAGAAAATCAAGGCAGCTGTCCCGCCTCCGGAAGATGTGAAAGCGAAAATGCGAGGCCTGGCCGGGCAATTAGCGGGGAAGGATGCCCACTGCGTGGGTACGAGTGCCCACTCTGCGGGTACAGGTGCCACATGAGGAATTTTTACAGCTCAACAAAGTTGGATCGCCGGACGGAGGAACAGGTCCGAAGGATTGTGGATCTGAGCCGCCGGGGGACCAGATCCTGGAAGCGCTCGTAGAGCTGGCTGCTGATTACGCGGCAGCCAATATGCCATGCGTGACAGTAGAACTGCGCAGGAGGTTTGAATATTACCGAAAAAGGGGAATAAAAGTCAGGTGATTATAAGAAGCCCGCTGAAAGTCCGGGCTGACAACAATAAAATTAGCAGAAGCGACGGAGACGCTGTCCGCGGGATCCGGTGGACTGCCTAATCCTGGCACAATGTTCTTCGCTGAACAAGTATGCCTGGCTGCCAAATGCATTCACAATTGCTGCACTTTATTTGTATCTTACACCCAATAGCAAATCCAAGTCTATGCGCGTGAGGATTCGAGTTTGCTGGTTGTCAACGAAGGATGGATATGCCACTCTGTCCCAAGTAATCCTTATGAATCCGAAGTTCCAGTATGTGCGGCTCCAGTAACCGCCAACTTTTCCCGCATATTCCCAATTTGAATTTTGATACCACTGGCTAACTTGCTGTAGACTGTCATGCGTTGTGAAGCAAGACACAGATTCTGCGAAGAAAGCAACATCAACACCTGCTGGACGGTAAAAGCCCATCCCGGGTGGTTTGCAATCATTCAAATAGACGGCGTTCGGGTAATGGGGAGTTTGTAGAACATAGATTGACCACGTGATCACCGACATCATCGCACAGATTAGAAACATGCTGAGCACCAAGATAGCGACGCCGCGCAGGCCATGCTTCGATCCTGGTACAGGAGCCATTCCATCCTGGTGAGATTTCATCATTTTGCTTACACAGCAGGGGCCCAATATGCGAGTGATCCGAATTAGGATATTATACGGCGATTGGTAAGAACGCTTTCAACATAATTCCTTTATATACCCAAATCCGACTGGGGGTCGTCGGATTTGTCCCTACGGGATACCCTTACGGGTAGACTTCGCGCTGCTGCGCGAGGGGAGGCCGGGAGGAGAGCGAGAGGGTCTGAGGCGATTTGTTGGGCAGGGTTTTAAGGATTCCCGAACCAGGCTCCTTTTTTCAATACCCGGGAGAGCGCAGGTTGAGAAATATTATAAACGCCATAAATCCAAACACGAAAACGATGCCAATAATGGCTATCACAAGTACGATTACCATCTGGGATGTGCCATATTGCGTACGATACGGATCAATGCCCTCCGAGATCAACTGCGCATCGTTGGCCTGTCCGCTTCGCCGGCGTTTAAAACGCACCCGATTGTCATCCAGTTTTTCCAACAGGATCCAGCCTGCGCGCTCTTCTTCGCTCAACAGTTTCTTGAAGGCCTCCGGCTTGGCAAAGACGGCGCGGTAGGCGCGCACTATTTTGAACTCCCAGTCATTTTGTAATTCGTCGTCTGCATAGGTGGTCATTTCTTCCTCCTCAGCAAGCTTACGCTGCCTTGCAGCAGCAGCGGCGGCACCAATGATTGCACCAGAACCATTTGTCATATTTTGGTTCTCCCAAGACTATTCCCGAACCTATCAAGAAATGAGCAGCCAGCCAGTCCCTGTTGGCGGATGGCCTAACACTCAACGGGCTGCCCGAACCACTCCATGAAGGGGATCTTGTCCCATTCAGGGGTACCTGTCCAATCCAATGGATCCGCCTCTATTGTACCGGGATTCCATGTTGGAACACTATTCCCAGAAGAATTATTACAGCTCGACGAAGTTTGATTGCCGGACTGAGGAACGCGTCCGGAGGAACGTGGATCGGAGCCGCCAGCGCAATTGTGGCCTGGAAGCGGATCGGTATTTATTTTGCTGCGGCTTCCGGTACCCGGTTTTCGAGCTGAATTTTCAGGGTGTCAAAATCGGCGCCCATATCGCGCTTCAAGCTGGAGGCGATCAACGGTTTTGCCAGGCCCAACAAACCGGATGTTTCCATTTCGAACATGCTGGTTAGCCGGGTGCCTTCAGCCGTTGTTTCAAACAGGAAGGTTTGGTTGAAGGGCAGAGACTTCGAGAGGCTCTTATAGGCGAACTGCTTATTCTGCTCAAAGCTGGTGAGCTCAACAAGCGCCTCCAACCTGCGGCCCATGAAATTTCGCACGCCTGTAAACTGGTAGCCGACGGCCATAGGTCCTTCTGAAAATCCTTTGACTTCCACCAGACCACTTTGCCATTTGGTACCATTTTGGAAGTCGCTGAGATAAGCAAAGACTTCCTGGAGGGGTCGATTGATCGT
>JADGQB010000359.1 GCA_017882145.1 Anaerolineales bacterium | reverse complement strand
GGAGGCCGAGTACCGGCGCACCCTCGAGCAGCGCGTCGAGGAACGCACCCACGAATTAAGCGAAGCCAATCTACGACTGGTGAACGAAATCGAACACCGCCAGAACGCCGAGGAAGCCCTGGCTGCGAAGGCGGTCGAGGATGCCATCACTGCGGAACGCACCCGCCTGGCGCGCGACCTGCACGATGCGGTCACGCAGACGCTCTTCTCGGCCAGCCTGATCGCTGAGGTCCTGCCAGATCTATGGGAGATGGACCAGGCCGAAGCCCGCAAATCCAACGAGGAACTGCGCCAACTTACACGTGGGGCGCTGGCCGAGATGCGCACCCTGTTGCTGGAACTGCGCCCGGCCGCCCTAACCCAGGCGCGTTTCCCGGATCTAATCAAACAGCTTAGCGAGGCGGTGATTGGGCGCGCCCGGTTACCCGTCCGCATCGATAAGACCGGCGAATACGAAATGCCGCCGGAGGTCAAAGTGACCTATTACCGGATTGCCCAGGAAAGCCTGAATAACATAGTGAAGTATGCACGCGCCACCCAGGTTGACATCCGCCTAAGCCTGGAATGCTGTAACGTTCATATGGATATCAAGGATAACGGTATCGGCTTCGATCCGTCCTCGGTCAAACCCACCAGTCTGGGCATGCACATTATGCATGAACGAGCAGATGCCATCCACGCCCGCCTGAAGATATCCAGCACTCCCGGGGAGGGGACGCTGGTCAGCCTGGACTGGAATGAAGATGAATTGATCCCTATTTCTAAAATCATAACGCGAGGTGAAGCATGACAACTATTCGTATCCTGCTGGTGGATGACCATGCCGTCGTCCGGAGCGGTTTGAGCAAATTCCTGATGGTCAATAAAGACCTCGAGCTGGTCGCCGAAGCCTCGGATGGCGCCGAAGCCATCCAGATGGCCGGACTGCACAAGCCGGATGTGATCTTGATGGACCTGATGATGCCTGGCGTGGATGGCATCACTGCCACGCGTGAGATCCACCAGAAATATCCCCAGATCCGGATAATTGCTCTGACCAGCTTTTCAGAACAGAACATGGTTCAGGGGGCGCTGCAGGCGGGGGCATTTGGTTACCTCCAGAAGAATGTCACGGCGTCCGAACTGGGCAATGCCATACGCTCGGCGTATGCAGGGCGCATGACCCTGTCGCCGGAGGCGGTGCAGGTGCTGGCCAATGCGGGCGCCCAGCCGCACATCCAGGGCAACGAACTGACCGAGCGCGAGCAGGATGTTCTGAAAGGGATGGTGGATGGGTTGAACAATAATGAAATTGCCGGGAAACTGGTGATCAGCCTGGGGACGGTCAAATTCCATATCTCCAATATTTTCCAGAAGCTGGGGGTTGACAGCCGTGTCGAAGCGGTCAAAATGGCCATCGAGCAAAAGATGGTCTGAATGTTATAGTAGTTAAGAAGCGGCGGCACATGTCGCCGCTTTTTATTACCTGTCCATTCGGCTAGGTAGATACTCGACCTAAGGGAGGCGCTATTTCCCTTTGATTAGCGTACACTAAGGGCGAGGTATATTATTTTAATGAAACGTATATTAATCGCCGATCCAGATCCGGCTTTCAGAAAGGCTTTAGCCTTGCTGATCACCCGGAGACTGGAGGTTTGTCAAATTGACGAGGCCGCCGATACCGGTAACCTGATCCAAAAGCTGGCGGATACTTGCCCGGACCTTTTATTGCTTAACTGGTCGATCCACGGCGTTCCGGGGCTCGAAACCTGCATACTGCTTCGGAATACTTACCCCGATTTAAAGGTGATACTGCTTAGCATGAATCCGGAAGATGCTGATGCAGCGCACGCGGTCGGGGCCGGATTGATTTGCAAGTGCGCATCGCCTGAGGAAACGTTGACAGTTCTTCGGTCGGTTCTAGCCGAAGGGGAATGACCATGCAGATCGGAACCAGTTGGCCGTGAAATGTTTAGCTAGCAGCCAGGGAGATAGTATTAAAAAAGAAATCGTACCCGCTAAAGCCCAATGGGTACGATTTCTTGGAAGTGGCTGCTATTTTTAATCCAAATCTATATAAAATACAGACGGCCTGGTTCCCTGTTGCTCCAGCCTGGGTTTGGCCAGGCCACCCGCCACGAGTTTGGCAACCTGCGACTCGGGATCGTCCAGGTCGCCGAAAATCCTTGCCTCAGACGGGCAGGTATTGACACAAGCCGGCGCTTTGCCCTCCCGCAACCTGGGGGCGCAGAAATTGCACTTCTCGATCGAACTCTTCGGATGCTGTTTGTAACCAACTTGCTCAAATTCGGTCAGCCCCTTTCCAGCGTAGTAGTCCTGCGGAGAGGTTGAATTGTAACTGCGCGCCTCGTAAGGGCAGGCCATGATGCAATAGCGGCAGCCTATACACAGATCGTCGTTTACCAGTACCAGGCCGCCCTCGCCACGATAGGTGGCGCCTGTGGGGCAGGCTTCCAGACAGGGAGCCTCCTGGCAGTGCATGCAGAGCATGGGTAGAAAACGCAGCCGGGCTTGCGGGTATTCGCCGGTCTCGTAATTCAGCACCTTGCTCCAAAAGATCCCGGGCGGGGTGGCGTTGGCCTGCTTGCAGGCCGCGGTGCAGGAATTGCAGCCCACACACTTGCGCAGATCAATGACCATACCGTATCTCACAGGCTTTCCCCTTCAGCCCGATAGACCTTTACCCGGGGATTTCTGTCTATGCCACCATGCAATGGATCAAACGATCCTTCGGCGGAGTTAAGTAGGACATTGAAATTTGGACCTTTTTCCCTCAACTTGTTGCCATGTACAGACTTAAATCCACTGATTCCCGGCAAACCTAAAGCCTCCGGGTGAATCAGCCCGGTGACCTTCAACCGCCCGTGCGTTTTGCCGCCGCAGTATGATTCCACGATCACCTCTTCGCCGTCGTGCAAACCCTTGCGCCTGGCGGTCTCTTTGTTCATCAAAATGACGAACAGATAAGGGTCGGTTTCATTGGCCACGTCATTGAGCATGGGGTTGCCAGTCTGGTCGGAATTATGCATCCGGAACTGGGGGGTGGACCAATTCATACCGATCAGGTCAAATTCAGACCCAGCATTTTCGTCCGGGCGTCCCACCCACTGCGGAATGGGCTGGTAGAAGCGCCAAACGTCCGCCATATCCTGACCAGGGATACTCAGGTTGAGCTCAGCCAGGTTTTTCCGGAGAGTATCGCCATCCCGAAGTAATGTCTCAAAATAAAATGGGTGGCGGGTTGTGCCATAGGGAAAGTAATAATAGTTGTAGGATTCCGCCTGGCTGAACGGCTTGTTATAGATGGCAGAGTGGCTAAAATACTCAAGGCCCTGTTCCACCCCAAAACCGGATTTAAGGACCCTGTCCAGGATCTCGGCAGTGTTATAACGCGTGTTCAGATCGAGTTTATGCTCACCCTGAATACTCCATAATTGATTCAGGCGGTCGTTGAGCCCGCCCTCACCATAGAGGAAACCAACCCGCTCGGCCAGCTCAAGATAAATATCATCGGCCTGGCGGGTCTTATGCTGGATGGGCACCACAGGAACGCGCGCCATCACGCCGTGAACTCTGAGCATATCCTCATCATGAGCCTGAACAGAATGACCGACACCCAACCCTTGGATGCCGTACCTCTCCAACAGCGCCGGCTCGGGCAGTAGAATGTCGCAGAGTGAAGCCACTTCATCGTAAATATACGCAATGCTCACTACAAATGGGATCTTGCAGATAGCCGCGATGGTCTCCTTGGGGTCAGAACAGTTTGTGATTGGATTAGCCCCATAGAGCATCAAGGTATCGAGCTCATAATCCAAGCCATATTTGACCGGATCCAAAATGGTTTTCATGGCCAGGTAAGGCGTGGTATG
>JADGQB010000358.1 GCA_017882145.1 Anaerolineales bacterium | reverse complement strand
GAGCTGATATGTCCACTGACCAGCCTGGGAAGGCGTGAAGCGAACCCGCCAGGCGGCTTCGCCATCCCAAAAGCCAGGCACCTTCATCTCGATACCATCCGGTCCGCTGAAGATTCCATCCAGGCTGACCTGGCGCAGGTCGTAAGGGTTGCTATATTTTGCTTTAAGGGCTACGGATAATTCAAGCGACCCGTAACGGGGTAATTCAGTACGGTCAGGTGCAACCAACGAGATGGAAGGCTGGTCCGGGTTGGCTGTTGGGGTGGTGATCAGCCTGGCTGCAGGTTCGGCCAAGCTGCCAGCGCAGCCGCTGACCAGGAGTGCCGTAACCAGGATGAAAAAATTCATAATCCGGGCAAATGAAAGATTACTTTGCATGCATTTCTCCTCTAAGGCGGTCAATCACTTTTCCAATTGGGCCATCTTCTGTGCAAATTCGGCAATGATCGCCTGGGTAGTGCTGTCTGAATTATAGACCGAATACCAGCCGGGCGTCTCATGGGGCGGATCACCGATCCAGGCATAGCCGGGCCTGGCTGTGCCTGCCCAGGCCCAGAAGTTGGCGCCTGCCAGGGGTTCTCCCAGCGCGATGGCTGAAGCCACCTGCTGAAACATGGCGGTATAGAATTTGTCCCGGTTTATTGTCGGAGAATTCGGGTTGTAAATATCGTGCAGGGGCTCCCAATCGCGCGCCAGGCCGAATTCCTCCAACACCAGCGGTTTCCCCAGCGAGACAGCTTCCACTGCATGCTTCTGGAAGTATTGGATCGAGAGTTTTTCGGCGTTGGCATACGTATTGGGATGGGTCGGGTCATACCAGCCCCAGTTCCCCGGCCAGATATGGAGGGTGGCATAGTCGATATTGGCTCCCTGGTGGGTCAGGATGAAGTTCTGGTTCTCGCCCGGCGGGGTGCCTTCCGAACCGGTGGTGACCATGTGGTTGGGATCCAGGGACTTGATGTAAGCCGCCGTAGTATTGATCCAATCGATCGGGTAGCGGCGTGGTTCGTTGGCCAATTCCCAGGAAAATATGGCCGGATCATCCCTGTATTTCAGGCCTGTATAAGTATTGGTATGGTTGACCATTGCCTTGATGTGGTCCTGGTACCAGGTCTGGCATTCCGCACAGGCATAGAACTTTGTCACGTAAGCCATGAAAGTGCCGTAATTGCCCGGGTAGGGGATGGGCGTCTTTTCATGCCATGAAACGTATTGGCCCATGCCGCCGGACCACTGCCAGTAATTGTTGAGCACCATCACGGCTTTCATGCCGCGCTGGCCCATCTGGGCGATCAGGTAATCCAATCCATCCAGAACGGCCTGATCGTAAACACCCGGTGCATCCATCAGCGCCGGTACCATCCGGTAGGGCTCGGTGTTGGGGCCTTCGGAGGAGGCCATGATGCGCAGATTGGTAACTCCCAGCTTTTGCAAATTGTCCAGTTCGCGGGTTAACAGGCTGCGGTTGCCGCTGGGGCCGTCCACACCCAGGTTCATACCTTGCCAGAAATTGGCCCCTATAAAATAATAGGGCTGACCGGCGAGCATGAACTTGCCAGAACTGGCTGTTACGAACTTATCACTGACCGGCCTGGATTGGGTTGAAGAAGTTGGGATGGAAGCGGCTGGTGGAGTTTTCCCCGGCTGGCAACTTGAAACCGCCAGACATACTAATAGAACCAGCAGCGCCGATGTGCGTACTTTTGAAAACATAGGTCTCCTGTGGTATTGGGGGTGTGCCGGAGGTCAATTTTCCAGCGGGGGAACTTACTTCAAGATAATATTATAAGCTATTTGTTTAGGAGGATTTTGGTAGGACAAATTGCCAATTTGTCCTACATTTTTAAAGGCGGCCCCGAAAGGCCGCCCGGAAACCAGGAATAGCAACTACTAATAAGACGAATTGGAATGCGAGATCTCCAGACCATTTACCTGCATAAAACTGGGGACCAGGATGGCAGTCGGGTTGCGGGCTCCATAACTCTGGGAGGTGTTATAGGGCTGGCTGGATTTGGAAATCCAGGCTACTTTGTCGCCGAAGATGTCCAGCAGGCTCTGGGTCAGGCGGATGTTATAAGGAATGGCCACGGATCCGTCCTTCTTCAACAACAGGGTGCCGAAACGCGAACTGCCGGTGATGATGCCCTTGGTGGGGTTAACGATGTTCATGTAGTGCAGGAAGGGGATATAAAGCAGATCCTTCTGGCGGGGCTGCTTCACCAGCTCTTGTAGTGTGCTGACTTCCTTATCGCCGCCGCACATCACCAGACTTTTATGGGTGACATTATGGCCGGTCGGCTTGGCACCAAATTCGTCGGCATCATCCTGGTACCAGGTGAAACCCTTGAAAACGCCCTTCTCGATGATTGGCCAGGGTTTGCGCAGTATGCCGGTCAGGTCACGCTTGAAGGGATAGGTCTCAAGACGGTCGGGGTCATCGATCAGGGTGAAATGTTCCGAGAAGATCTTTTTACCGATTTGATCCTCAGTGATGAAGGAGAAGCCGCGCTTGAGTGAACCACCGTTGTAAGCAATATAATTCATGAAACCGAGCATCTCGGCGATGGCGGCCGGGCCGAAGACAATATCATACCTGCCCAATGGGACCTGCTGGGGAGTGTCTTTTTGGTAGCGCTCCACCAGGAAAGCCAGGTCACGCTGCAGGGCAGCCGGATCCAGGTCGGCCTTCTTTTGGGCGGATTGCTCGGCTGTCACTTCCCACTTGAGTCTGGAGTGTGCCAGGACAATTGACACCTGCGCATCCGAGGTCTTGAAATACTGGCTGTGTTCCGAGCGGGTTGTGATCTGGGCGATCGTGTTCGTCCCGCTCGAAAAGATGCCGGATAATTTAATTTCCGCGCTCTCCAATCCTTTGACAGCCTGGTTGAAATAATCCAGCCTGTCTGCGCTGCTCAGCCCGGCCAGGGCCGGATCGCAGCCGCTTTCATCCGCAAAGGATTCGCTGAAGGCCGGGATGGTCGGTTGGTAGTTCAGCGGTTGGGCATGTTCAACCATGCCGGCGGCAGTATCGATACCGCTTTTCATTTCATCAAGTTTGTTCAGGTCGGTTATGAGCGTGTAATTGGCGCGCTTCCGGCCGGAATAGGCGGTAATATCCAGGCGAATCAGGTGCTCGTTGGTATTCAGCGAGATGGCCGAATTGGCGAAGCGCATGAGATAGCTGTCTTCTTCGTGGTAATACAACTCAACCTCGAAGCCTTTCCCGAGTGCATAGTGCCGCAAATCCTGCAAGGTTTGTAAGATCTGTGCTTGCATGACTATTCTCCAATCCGGACGTTGTCAAAGCGGCAGACCGGCACCCCGTGACCCAACTGCATCACCTGGTTGGGCTGGCCCTTCCCGCAATTATCCACGAACTTCACCTGCCAGGTGGATGAATCCCCCACTGCCGATAGCGAGTTCCAGAATTTGAGCGTGTCGCCTTTGTAAGTGGAATTCTTGACCGGTTTCGTGACCTTGCCATCCTCCACCAACCAGCCGATCTCCGTCCCGAAGTGGAACTGCTCGCGGTTCGAGCCGATCGACCAGCTGCGGTCGCCGTCCAACAGGATGCCCTTGCCGGTCTGGCTGATGATATCCTCCAGAGTCCCATCCTGGCCCGGGTCGATGTTGATGTTGGTCATCCGTTCGATCGGGATGCGGTAGAAGGCGGTGGCCCGGTTGGCTCCGCCGCTGCCTGAGAAGATCGAGCGCCGGGCAGTGGCATTGGCCTCTTCCACCATCTGGCGGCCTGTAATGGCGCCCACCAGGATACCTTTATCGATCAGCAGCATGTTGCGGGCCGGGACACCGTCGTCGTCGAACCCAAAACTCCCGGGGCTGTTGGTCAGGGTGGCATCCGCACGCGCGGTCAGCTTCTCGGAACCGTAGCGCAGCTTGCCAAAATCGTTG
>JADGQB010000104.1 GCA_017882145.1 Anaerolineales bacterium | reverse complement strand
TACAGCATCCTGCTGGATATGCAGATCGACAAGGATTACTGGCTTGGCACTTATGAACCTGAACTGCAGGCTGCGCTGCGTGATTTGATCCAACCCAAGGCAGTCATTTACGATGTGGGCGCCAATATCGGCTATGTATCGCTCCTGCTGGGCAAAGCCGCCGGAGAGAACGGCCATATTTACGCGTTCGAGGCCCTGCCGGAGAACGCTGAACGCTGGCATAGGAACGTTTCACTGAATGGAATGGAATCAAGGATGAGTCTCTTTGCGGGGGCAGTGACTGGGGCTGCAGGTATGGTACGCTTCCTGGTGCATGCCTCCAGTGGGATGGGCAAAGCCGCCGGGTCTGCCGGGCGCCAGGACCAGTACCAGTCTGAGATCAGCGTCCCAGGTATCTCACTGGATGAATTTGTTTACGGGCAGAACAACCCGCCGCCCCAAATTGTAAAAATGGACATAGAGGGCGGTGAGGTGCTGGCCCTGCCGGGCATGCAACGCGTGTTGAAGGAGGCCCGACCCTTAATGTTGATGGAATTGCATGGACCCGAATCCTGCCGTTTGGCATGGGAGACACTGACCGCCGCCAATTATCAAATCTGTTGGATGCAACATGGTTACCCACCTGTCCCTTCGCTGGAAGCGATGGGCTGGAAGGCTTACATTGTAGCCAGGCCGATGGAAGCAAAGATTTAAACACGACGGACACAAAGGACACGACGGAAAAGAAAAAGAGAACCACCTTTTTCCACGAAGGAACACGAAGTTCACGAAAAAGACAATCAATGCAAAATCCATTTCTGTGGAAATTCATGAAGAAATGACGAAACAACGAATTGATTCGGCTGCATTCCTCTGGCTGGCGCTGGTGCTTTTTATTGCGCTGTGCATCGCCTTTTTACTACCGGTCACGCCGCAGGATTACTGGTGGTACCTGCGGATTGGACGCGATACGCTTAGCTCGGGCGCGGTGCCACGCCTGGACAGCCTGACCTTCAGCCAGACCGGAACGCCAGTGGATTACCAATCCTGGGGTGCTGCAGTTGTCTTCTGGCTGATCTACCGGATGGGCGGACTAGCTCTGACGGGGCTGCTGCGGGGCGTAGTACTGGCGGTTACGTATGCACTGGGATGGGCGACGGCCCGCCGGGCTGGCGCAGGCCGGGTGGGAGCGGGTCTGGTACTGCTGGCAACCGTGCTGGCTTCCAGCAATAACTGGTCAATGCGCCCGCAGTTGCTGGCATACCCACTTTTTGCACTGGCATTATTCATCTTATTCAGATGGCAAAACGGGGGAAAGAAAGCCGTTTATTGGCTGCCGCTGATCAGCCTGGTGTGGGTCAACCTGCACGGATCTTTCGTCTTGCTGATCCTGCTGGCGGGAGCGGCGCTTGTCTTTGGGCGGGGAGAACGGCGTTCCATGGCGCTGGCTTTCACAGGGGTGCTGCTTGCCACGTTGGCCAACCCGCGCGGCCTAGGCACCTGGACATATGTTTTCAATTCCCTGACGGTCCAATCGAGCCAGCAGTTCTCCGCCGAATGGCTGCCACCGGTCAATACCGGTTGGCAGATGAATATTTTCTTCCTGTGGCTGTTGGTCTTCCCGCTGCTGGCATGGCTGGGCCGGCTTAAGATCGACCGCCTGGAATGGGCATGGTTCCTTGGATTCGGCTTCCTGGCGCTGTGGGGGGAGCGCTATGTGATCTGGTTCATCTTCATCCTGAGCATATTGACTGCCTGCCTGCTGGCGGATTGGGAAAAAAAATATCTGCATGAGCAGGAGGCAACCCGCCCGGCGGTTAACCTGGCCCTGGGATTGGTTTTTGTGCTACTGCCGCTGGCCTTGCTGCCGGGTGCGCGTGAGAAGTGGTGGAAGCAAGCCCCGCCTGCAACAGAAAATACACCGGTCGCGGCAACCGATTGGCTGGCTGCCCATCCGGGGCTGCCCGGTCCGTTGTGGAGCGAGATCGGTTTCTCCAGTTATCTGGAATTTGCCCTGCCGGAACGTCCCACCTGGATCGACACGCGCTTTGAAGTTTTTCCCGTGGAACAGTGGCAGAACTATGAAGCCATTTCTTATGCCCGTTACGATTGGGAAAGCCTGCTGGACGCCAGCGGGACAAACCTGTTGATGGTCTCGGCGTTGAACCAGGAGAATCTGGTGTCTGCGCTGAAAAGCTCATCAAACTGGTGCGAACTCCGGCGAGATCCAGTGGCGGTGATTTTTCAACGCGCACCGTGCGGAGGCCAATGATGGATGGGCCACGCCCGGATCCACGGTTTGATGGGAAACTGGCTTTGCAGCAACGGGTCCTGACGGTCTACCGCGCCGCCTTTTTCGAAGCCCTGGCGCAGGTGTGTGAGCATGGGCTGAATGTGTGCGCCGGCTTGCCGCGCCTGGAAGAGTCGATCGCCGTAACCGATCAAATCCTGTGTGCGAATTTCCATGCAATCAAGAACGAGCACCTGCTCAAAGGCCGCCTGTATCTCTGTTACCAGCGCGGGCTGCCGGATTGGCTGGAAACCTGCGCTCCGGATACGTTGATCGTGGAAGCCAACCCACGCTATCTTTCAACACCCGCTGCCATCCGCTGGATGAAAAGGCGGGATCGACCTGTAATCGGCTGGGGATTGGGGGCGCGGCACCCCTCCGGCTCCACCCATTTTTGGCAAAATTGGGCAGAGTGGCCGCGCGAAGCATTCCGCCATTCATTTGTAAACCAATTTGATGCATTCCTGACCTACAGCCGGCGCGGCGCACAGGAATATGAGGCGCTGGGTTTCCCGGCAGATAGAATCTTCGTGGCCCCCAACGCTGCAGCCAGACGCCCATCCCGGCCGCTGGTCGACCGCCCGATGGAATTCAATGGGAAGCCGGTGGTGCTCTTTGTGGGCCGCTTGCAAGCCCGCAAACGCATCGACCTGCTGTTGCAGGCCTGTGCAGCCTTGCCGGCAGCAATCAAGCCGCGGCTGGTTATCGTAGGCGATGGGCCGGAACGGGAGGCATTGGAGAAGCTGGCAAAAGGGGTCTTTTCACCGGCAGAATTCACGGGATCCAAGCATGGAGCGGAACTGGCGGCTTATTTTTCCGAGGCGGATCTATTTGTGCTGCCCGGCACCGGTGGACTGGCAGTCCAGGAAGCCATGTCGTATGGCCTGCCGGTCATAATGGGGCAGGGAGATGGCACTAACGATGAGCTTGTCCGTCCCGAAAATGGCTGGCAGATCCGGCCGGATGATCTTCCAGCGCTCACAAAAAGCTTGCGTATAGCTTTATCAGACGTAAAACGCTTACGAGCCATGGGGGCAGAATCCTATCGCATTGTGAAAGAGGAGATCAATCTGGAAAAGATGGTGGGGGTGTTTGTTGAAGCATTAAACTCGGTGAAATGAAAAAGACGCCGGAAAGTGGCGTCTTTACCAGGTAATCCGAAAGGCTATATCTGCGGCTGACCGTACAGCTTGCGATGGACGGTGCTCAACGCCCGTACCTGCTCGGCGGCGTGATATGAGGACCTTACCAGCGGTGCAGCCTCCACCCACCTGAAACCGATTTCACGCCCGTATTCGCGCAATTCCTTGAACTCTTCTAGCGAATAATAACGGGAAATGGGCAGGTGCTTCTTCGAGGGCTGCAGGTATTGGCCGAGTGTAAGGATATCAACGCCCCAACTGCGCTGGTCGCGCATGACAGCCTTAACTTCTTCCAACTCTTCACCCAGCCCGACCATGATGCCGGATTTCGTCAGCACCTCGGGATCGAGTTTTTTGGCATTGCCAAGGATGGCCGCACTCCACTCGTAATGGTCCTGCGGCTGTACCTGTTTGAACAGCCTCGGCACGGTTTCCACATTGTGGTTAAGGATCTCCGGGCGCGCATCCATGACAATCTTAAGGGCTTCGAGGGAACCCTTGAAATCAGGGATGAGCACTTCCACCGAGCAACCGGGCAGGAGCTGGCGGATGCGGCGAATAACCATGGCAAAAAGCGGCGCGCCGCCGTCCCGGCGATCATCGCGGTTGACGGAAGTAATGACGGCATGCTTCAGATGCATCGATTTAACCGCCTGGGCCACGCGTTCCGGTTCCAGCCAGTCGAGCGCATCGGGGCGGCCATGCTTGATATCGCAGAAGCCGCAGGTACGCGTACACACATCGCCCAGCATCAGGAATGTGGCAGTGCCCGAGCCCCAGCATTCGCCCATATTGGGGCACATGGCTTCTTCACAAACGGTATGCAGCGCCTTGGAACGCATCAGCGTTTGGAGCTGCTCATAGGTTTCGCCGGAGGGGGCGCGCACTTTAATCCACTCCGGGCGTCGGAGTGGGACAGGAAGAGTAGTTTCAGGGGTAACACGGTCACGGGTGGGAGATACAGGCATTTATTCCTTCTAAGGGTTGGGAACCGGTTTGCAGTTGACCGGTTGGGAGTAGGCAGTGGTGCAATCGGCCCATTTACCATTAAAGTCGATTAGCACATCGACCTGGCTGAAGAATCCATCATATTTGCCCAGAAACAGGCGGCGCGGCCGCCCGAGCAAGTCAGAAAGGTCATTAACGGTGGTCAGGTGCATTTGGCGCGCCAGCAGCGGATCCACGCTGATATTTTGATGCTCAACGGCGAATTGGATGGCATCGTCGGTTGCCAGCAGCGGGGCGCGCAGTTGTTCGTTGATCATATTGCTCGACATGAGGCTTGCGATTACCATGACAGGGATAAAAATAAAATAGGGTGTCAGGCGGCCGGCAGCCGTGGTGGCGGGAACACCCTGATCCACCAGGGTGAGCTGGAGCAGGCCAAGGATTCCCATGAAGATGGCCAGCCAGATGGTGCCAAATCCGGCCCAGGTCTGGAGCGTGGCGTTGATCGGATAGACAGGCAGCCAGGAACGCAAGCCCGGCTCGAGAAATATCATCAGGCTGGGTGCAATTTTCAACGGAAGGTAAAGCGCCAATTCAGCGATTGAACGCGCCGCCAGTACCCAGAACAAGATGCCCAGGAGAGCCCTGTTCAGCAGAAGCGTCAGCATGGCAGCCAAAGTGCATACAAGCACACATAATACCGTCCCGATCAATACAGGTATCCATGGATAAGCAATATGTGCCTGGGCAAGCAGGATGGCCTCGTAGGCCCACAGTGCCAATGAAAATGCCAACCCGGAAATGGCACCCAGTCTCAGAGTATATCGAAAAGCCCGGACATTTATCACCCGGGTGGCGCGTGGCTTGGATCCAATCCGTGTGACGGAATGCGACAAGCCGGGTTTCTTCAGGTTTGGGTCATCGGGTGAAAGGAAACTGTACATTAAATTTCGGTACGGCATGAATTTATATCACAATATTCTTGCAAATTATATCACAGGGGATTATTCCGACTATTAGAAATGTAGAAGAAATGGCAGAAATGATTGACGTTTCTTGTGCACGCGCATACAATACGAGCACAATTAAATATTGGTCAGGGTGCCTTGCCCCCGGATGGGAAGGCCCAACGGCGAAGCCGGTTTAAGTCCGGCACTGTCCCGCAACTGTAAATTAGCGGTCAGCCGTCAGCATTCAGCATAAGATCCTAAGCTGAGCGCTGATAGCCGAAAACTAATGAGTCAGGCCGCCCGCCCCGACCAGTTCGGCCACACTCTCGTGGAAAGGAGGTGGGAACGGCTTGCTGGATTGCCAATCCTTCCTCCCCTGTCTTTACGACAGGGGATTTTATTTGGAAAAAACCGAACCCTCTTTTGGAGACTGCTTATGTTCCGCAAAATGTTGCTTGCGTTGTTCCCTGTAGCTCTTATCCTGGCCGGTTGTGCGCCAGCACGCAGCTCTACATCCGGCCTGACGGATGGTATGGGCCGGGTGGTAAGTTTACCGGCGCCGGCCAAAACTGTCGTTTCCCTGGCACCAGCCAATACCGAGATCCTGTTTGCGATAGGAGCAGGCAGCCAGGTGGTTGGACGGGACAGTTTTTCCGATTATCCTGAAGCCGCAAAGTCCGTGCAGGATATTGGCGGATCAATGGGGAAATATAATACTGAAGCGATCGTGGCGCTGCACCCGGACCTGATCCTGGCGGGCGGTATTAATCCGCCTGAGCTGGTGGCTTCCCTTGAGCAGCTTGGGTTGAAGGTGTTTTTCCTGGCCAACCCGGACTCTTTGGAAGGAATGTATTCCAACCTCGAAACAGTCGCCAGGTTGACCGGACACGTTGCCGAGACTGACACACTGGTAAATTCCCTGAAAGTACGCGTGGCTGCGCTGGATGCAAAAATCCTACCGCTCAGTTACGCCCCGACCGTTTTTTATGAATTGGATGCCACTGATCCCACCAAGCCTTATACCCCCGGTCCGGGCAGCTTTGTGGATATGCTTATCAAGCGTGCCGGGGGCATCAATGCCGGCGAGAAGCTGCAAGGCGAATGGGCGCAGATCAGCCTGGAAGACCTGCTGGTGGTTAACCCTGCTATCATCATTTTGGGAGATTCGGCTTTTGGAGAATCGCCCGAAAAAGTGGCTGCGCGCACCGGCTGGTCGGCGCTGGCGGCCGTGAAAGATCATCAGATCTTTCCGTTCGACGATAACACGGTCAGCCGCCCGGGTCCGCGCTGGGTGGATGGTTTGGAAGCCCTGGCGAAAATTCTACATCCGGGATTATTCAAATAAAGGCACAATGGTAGGGGTACGACATTCGTGCCCCTACCGACAATTATGAAAATCCGTCCATTGATTTACTGCCTGTTTTTTCTGCTCCTGACCGTGATCCTTTCGATCGTGATCGGAGCTGTCTTCATCCCATTGGCGGATGTATGGCGGGTTTTCACCGGACAGCCGCCACAATCAGTAAGCGCGGCTGCGACGATCATCCTGACCCTGCGACTGCCGCGCACGGCCCTGGTGCTGCTGACCGGCGCGGCGTTGGGCGGGTCGGGTGCGGCCTATCAAGGCCTGTTCCGCAACCCGCTGGCAGATCCTTATCTGATTGGCGTGGCCTCCGGCGCGGGGCTGGGCGCGGTGCTGGCGATGAATATTCAATGGCCCTACTCATTCTGGGGCCTGATGGCTGTCCCGGCTGCAGCCTTCATCGGAGCTCTTCTGACCGTTTTTCTGGTGTATGCCCTGGCACGGATTGGAAAAACCGTTCCGACCACCAACCTGATCCTGGCGGGTGTGGCTTTTAGCTCATTTGCGACTGCGGTAACCTCCTTTCTTATGCTGCAATCGACTGGTGAACTACGCCGGGCAATTTCCTGGCTGCTGGGCGGCTCTTCGCAGGCCGGATGGGGTCCGGTTCTGACCATCCTGCCGTACCTCGCCATTGGACTGGGCATCCTGCTGCTGAGCGGACACGCCCTCAACCTGCTGCAATTCGGGGATGACCAGGCCCAACAGCTTGGCCTGCCCATCACACGCACGCGGACCCTGATCCTGCTGGCGGCCTCATTGGCGACCGCAGCGGCGGTCTCCTTTTCTGGCATCATTGGCTTCATCGGTCTGATCGTTCCGCATGTGATGCGCCTATGGTTTGGTGCAGATTACCGCCGGCTGATACCGCTCAGCCTGATCGGGGGTGCAGCCGCGCTGCTGCTGTCGGATGTGCTGGCACGCGTCATTATTGCCCCACAGGAACTGCCGGTCGGGATTGTCACAGCTTTGTTCGGAGCGCCTTTCTTTTTATGGGTACTGCGGCGGGCAAAGAACCAGGGATACTGGTGATAAGACTTATGAACAGATCTCAACGCATGTTGAAGATTGAAAATTTGTCGGTTTCCTATGGCGCACGCCGGGTGCTGCAGTCAGTCTCACTGGATCTACATGCCGGGGAGGTACTGGCATTGATCGGCCCGAATGGGGCCGGTAAATCCACGCTGGTACGCGCGGCCAGCGGCGTTATCCCGGTCCAGGCTGGAAGGGTGGGTGTCAATGGGGATGACCTGCTGGCTCTGTCAGCGATGCGGCGCGCCCGCTATTTGGCGGTGGTACCGCAAGCGACATCCCTGCCACCGGCCTTTACTGCCTGGGAGACGGTCCTGCTGGGCCGCACACCCTATCTCAACTTTCTCGGACAGGTTTCCACCAAAGATGAAGAAATTGCCCGCCAGGCTTTGCAGAAAGTGGACGCATTTGACCTGGCTGAACGGCGTGTGGGAGAACTTTCCGGCGGTGAGCAGCAGCGCGTCCTGCTGGCACGCGCTTTGGCCCAGTCCACCCCCATCCTTTTGCTGGACGAACCAACCGTTCACCTGGATTTACAACACCAGGTGGCCCTGATGGAAATCGTCCGCAGCCTGGCACACAATGACAACCTGGCCGTGCTGATCGCATTGCATGACCTGAACCTGGCGGCGCGTTATGCGGACCGGGTGGCGCTTTTGGTGGCGGGGGAAATAAAAGCCGCGGGGACGCCGCGGCAGGTGTTGACTCCAGAAATCATTTCCAAGGCTTACCATCTACCGGTGCAGGTAATTCCGCATCCATATGCAGATGTGCCGCTGGTGTTGCCGGATAGCCGCTGAAGCCCTATTGGCGGAAGATCCCGTTTTTGGCGAGCAAAGCTTCGAAACGCGGGTCTGTACGGATAAAATCAAGGTCCGGGTCATTTTGGACCATCGCAGGTTGGACCTGTTGTTTTTCAAAGGCAGTCGCCAGCAGTTCCAGCGCCCGATCTGCATCTCCACTGATTGATTCAAAGCAAGACTGGTTATACTCAGTCTCGGTTTCCATGCCTGGCCGGGCGATGGCAACGTGTTCCCTGGCCTCGGCTTCCTTGCCAAGCTTGCGATAATAGCCGGCGAGAGCGCAATGGGCAAGCATGAATTTTGGATCCAGCGCCAGCACTTTTTCAAGGGCCTGGATGGCTTTATCGTAGCGCATTTGATAGGCAAACGCTATTCCAAGATGGTAATAATAAACCTCTTTCTGCGGACAAAGGGAGATTGCCTGTTCATAAGCGGCGATCGCTTCGCTGTAAAGGCCGGCGGCATCGTACTTGCTGCCGAGGGCATCCCAGGCACGATCGTTGGCCGGGTTGATCTCCGTCACCCTCAGACAGGCTGAAATATCATTTTCCCTGGAATTAAGAGCCTGCGCAGCCGGTTTGGTCTCCGGGCAGACTGGTTTAATATTTTGAGCGGCCGGTGCGTCGTTGCGCGGCCCAGCCAGGGAGACCTGTCTTGACCTGGCATCCTCATCGAGGCTGGCTTTCCCCCAGTCGTGATCGACTGCTGGTGTTTTTATAATCTCTTCCGACCAGGCTGGCCGCACAGGACGGGGTGTCATCTGGACCAGAACGTTGATATGATCCTGATCGGCTCCGGTAAGTAATTGAGCAGCTGAGAACGCCGGTTTATGAGGTGTCTGTGCTTCAAATCCGGGGGCGGGTTTGACGTTGGTGACAACTGTTTCTGTAATTGCGGGGAGGAAGCATGTCCCTGAAGGTCCTGCATCTTCTTGCGGTTTGATATCCTTGAACATCCAATAAGGAGCTCCAGTTTCAGGGCTGGTGGAGGCTACCGGCAAGTCGGAAGCCTGCTGCATGACGAAGCCGGTCACGCGGTTCGATCCGCTGGCGTTCGAACCTGGCCGGGAATTGTTCATCTCTTTGGTGTGCTGAAAAGTCTTTTCCTCATCAAAAGATCTTACGGGAGCGGCAATTTCCGGGTTGGTTTTAATAACGATTGTTTCTTCCGGTTTCGGAGTTTTCATTTCATCCACAAAATTCTTGGGCAACTGCAGGGTTTCATTAAATTCAACCGGGGCCGCGAAACTGGATGGTTCATTTTTACGCTTTGTCTGTTCAAGCGCCAGGGCAGTGCAGGCCAGATTGGCCTGAAAGGTCGGATCGTCCGGATCGAGTTGGATGGCTTTACGATAGGAGTCCATCGCATCCTCGTACGCATCGATACTGAAGTAGATATCGCCAGCCTCGTTCCAAACCGAAGGATTTTCCTGATCAGAATCTACGGTTTGTTCAAATGTTATGAAAACATCCTCATCGATATTTTTTCCTTCAAATACATTGCCAAGTTGATAAGCTGCGATCGCATCTTCAAAGCGGCCGAGCTTATGATACACATCCCCCAGGCCATTCCATCCGATTGGATCCTTGGGATTGTGTTCAATTGACTTCTGGAACGCGGCCCGGGCATCTTCGTAGCGGTCGAGCATGCAGTTCAAGTTGCCCAGATTGTTCCAGGGAAAAATATTTTCGGGCGCCAGGTTCGTAGCGCTTTGATATGCCCGTATGGCAGCCTCAATTTTTCCCAAGTCAGTTTCGACACGGGCGATGGATATATGGCAAAGCGCCCGCAGGATTTGATCTTGTGTTCTGTCGGCAGAGATAAGCGCAAACTGCAAGAATCGGATGGACCTCTCGTATTCCTCTTTGCGCCAGTGCAGAATGCCCAGCCTTAATAATCCTCGCGGGCTGACATTTGGTAATACGCCGGATTCCTTTTGGGTATCAGATGATTTTACTTCGGCCGGAACAACCGCGACTAACCCTGGGATATCATCTGAAGCGGTCCGCTCCGAAGCTTCTGCCGGGATTGGATCGGGAATCTGGCATTGATCGCTGCTGGAAGAAATTTCCACATCAGCAATTTCTACAGGCGGATCTGAAAGGATCCGGCCTCCCAGGAACACTGGAGACGGTTCGGGGGTATCAGAGGAATGTTCCTGGCCCTGTTTTTCTGGTTCATTGTCTATGAACATCCAACAGGCATTCCCGGGTTCGGTTGCCTGGGAGATGTCCAGGAGTTTGGATGACGGCTCGGATGCTGATTCAGGTACCTGCGCAGATTCAGTTTCCATTGGCTCCGGTTCAGTTTGGATGGACGCTTCCGAATCGGAAGAGGCGGCATTCGGGGTTTCAGAGACGAGGGAGGGGAGTTCTTCACGATCCGATTCAGCCTTGGATTCTGATGGGTGGGTCTGGGAAGCCAAATCGACCTCAGCCAGGCTTGCTTGGAGGCTGGCATCCTCCGGAACGAGCTTAATGGCTTCCTGATAAGCAACGGAGGCATGCGCGTAATCATCCAACTTTCGCAATGCATCTCCCAACTGTTTCCAGAGAAAAGCCCGGTTTATTTTCTCATCCGTGAGTTCAATCGCTTTCCGGAACATAGGGATGGAATCGGCAAGGCGTTCCTGAGTAACCAGGATGGAGGCCAGGTTGCTGTAGGATTGCCCACTACCAGGATCTAGCTTGATCACCTTGTTATAGGTGCGAATGGCTTCGTCGTAAGCACCGGCGAAGTAATAGATGTTACCCAATTCATTCCATAATTCCAGTTCACTCATGGTTGCCGCCTTTGGAATATAAGCCTAAGTCAGATCCGAAGGTTTCCCAACAAGCTGAAACGCGCCCGGGTCAGTAAAGATACATTATCTGAATCAAGCTCAATGGCTTTTCGATAAGCTGCAGCAGCCTGGTCGTGGTCATCCAGGCGCCGGTAGGCATCCCCCAGCCGGTTCCACAGCAATGCTTTATCTTTGAAATCATCCAGGAAAAGAAGCCCTTTTTGATAGAGTGGAACTGCTTCGGCATAGCGTTTCTGATGGAAATAGATGGATGCCAGATTGTTATACGACCATCCGTAAGTGGGATCGAGTTCTATCGCCATTTCAAAAGCATGCATGGCTTCATCGAAGGCGCCGGCATTGTAATAAATATTCCCCAACTCATTCCAGATCAGAGCATTTTTCTGGTCGATCGAGGCCTGGGATTGGTGGATAGGCTCAGCACCCGGCTCGACTGGTTGTGAGGCAGGTTCGTTAAAATTGTCTGTCTGTGCCGCGGTTGTGGTTTCAAGATCATCGTTAAGCATGACTTCACCACCTTCTTCGGTTGTGGATGAATCCAGGATCTTGCCTGTAGTTCCGGAGGCATAATCTTC
>JADGQB010000357.1 GCA_017882145.1 Anaerolineales bacterium | reverse complement strand
ATATAGGCTTTTACCGCCGTTTCGATTTCACGGATATCTGTCAGGATCGGTTTGATTCCGGCCTGCTCCAGGCTGTTATACGCACCCTGGCCCATGCCGCCTGCCAGTAGTACCTGGCAATCGCGAATGGGTTCGAGCATGCGGGCGTGCCGGCCTTCTGCGGCCGGTCCCCGGCCGTGTGCATAACCTGGCTCAGTGTGAGCTTCGTTCGGGAATTGGTTATGAGCGGG
Source organism: Anaerolineales bacterium (assembly GCA_017882145.1). Classification (GTDB taxonomy): domain Bacteria; phylum Chloroflexota; class Anaerolineae; order Anaerolineales; family Villigracilaceae; genus UBA877. The sequence continues at coordinate 3,696 of JADGQB010000357.1, read as the reverse complement.
CTTTACAAGTGCATCTCGTAGTGTGATCTTCCCATCCGTAATCGTGAACACTTCATAGTATGACGCTCTTCCAAAATGGGCGCTGATCGTTTGGTGATCATCTGTTACTACCGCGATTTTCATGGATTTTCCTCTTTGTGTAATTTATAAATTGTTGCTGGGACTGCTAATTCGTGTAATCCCGGAATTATGTAGAGTTATAATTATTTTACTTTACCCTTTGACGTGATGACCATTTAACCAGCCTATTCCAAACAAAAAGAATATCAGACCTGCCAGCGTAAATGGGATTACTACAAAAGATTTCCAGGCCGTCGTTGCTCCTTGGTTGTCGAGCGACTTTGCAAGGTTGCCAGTATGTGAGCTGTTTGACCCGGCATAGACAGCAATGGCGGTTGGCGTTGCGCAGCTATCTGGCGTGACATTTAAAGAGGCAGCTATTTGGGCGGAACGTGCCAGGTAGTCACTGGGATGGCAGCTGTGACAATCAGTATAAACATCATTGAGAGGCTGTCTAATAACGCCGTCATGGGCTAAATCCTTATCCATGCTGTTGCCATTGCCTCCATGGCAATTGAGACATATGTCTTGATTGAGATGGATGCTATTCCAATCTCCCATTACCTGCCCGTGACCATTGGGCGAATGGCAGATGCTGCATGAAGACTTTGGCGGAGTTCCACAATCTGCCAGCACGTGCGATGTGGCTGCAGAAAAGGCAATGAAAATTACGATAACTACCAGGGCAATCGAGGAAAACCAGTGAAATGAGAATATTTTCTTCATTTTTTTTCCTTTTTTATCAATTACCCGCTGTCCTACCTTGAAAAATGCCGCTCGGTTGGTTTATCGTGTTCATCCATTGGGCAAAGCACCAGTAGGGTGCGGGAAGAGGTATCGTCCATGTTTTTCCAATGGTGCGGCAGGTAGGCTTCAAATAATAAACTATCACCTGGTTCAAGCAGGTAAGTCTTGGCGTCTACGCTGTAAGCGATGCAACCTTCCAGGCAATACACGAACTCCAATCCGGTGTGGACGATCGGGGTCTTCCCGCTGTCTCCTTTCGGAGAATGTGTAACGATCAATGGTTCGACGCCAAATCGTGATATCCCCGCTCCCAGGTCTTCGATGGATCCGTGGGTAAATGCTGCCTTGGGGCGTGCTCCGGATTTCTGGTAAACAACTTGCTTGTTACCCTGATTGGTTTCAAAGAAAGCTGAAATGGTTACTTGTAGAGTCTGCGCCAATTGCTGGAGCGTACTTACGCTGGGTGATGTTCGCTGGTTTTCGATCAAGCTGAGCGTGTTGACGTTCAACCCGCTTTTCTCTGCCAGAATGCGCATGGAGAGACCGCGCCCTGCGCGCAATTCCCGAAGGCGACGGCCTACATTGATTTCATCTGGGGGCATGCCGGGAGCAGTGGATTCATTCGCAACAGATCGTTTGGTCAAGTTACTTTACCTCAATAGTGGATTTAAACCAATATTATAGTACACTTCAAGGAAAATATCAAGATATGAACTATTATAATGGTAAGGATAAGAGGAAGATATATTTCGCCAGTTTCTTGTGATTGTTATGAATGTTGTTAGCCTTCAATATTGACAGTAAATGGATATATGCTATACTGGGGTAGAGTATATATACATGAAGAGGAAATGACATTATGCCCATCTACGAATATGAGTGCGATCAATGTGGAGAATCTTTTGAAAAAATGGTTCGCTTTTCTGAAGCCGACCAAATCCCTGCCTGTCCTGAATGCGCCAGCACGGCTACCCATAAAAAAATCTCTAAGATTTTTTCCCTCGGAAGTTCAGATTTGGGAGCCTCAAGTTCATATGACAGCGGTTGCGGCTCTCAAGGCGGCTTCACTTGAGGCGGATGATGGTGTTCCGGCCGTGAGCCGGATGGAGTGGAAAGGAAGGTACCAATGAAAATTCAGAATCTCGAGATCAAGGAAAATCTTGTCCGGCGACTGAAAAGGATCGAGGGACAGGTGCGCGGCGTTCAAACCATGCTGAATGAAGAACGGGATTGCCAGGAGATCATGCAGCAGTTGACTGCCATTCACGCTGCGGTTCAATCCACCAGCCGCATTTTTCTTCAGGATTATGCTACTACCTGTCTGGCGGAAATGGATCAGGAGACTCGGGTTCATCCAGGCTCCGCAATTCAGATTATGCGTGAGAAGATGGTCCAGGATATGATCCAATTGCTCGATAAGTCCCCGTAAAATCTTTTAAACCCGATCCTGCTCTTCCATGAATAATCGCCGGGACGCAATACCAATGAGTCCCGGTTTGTGGCCTTGAATGAGAAAATTATCTTTCCAGTGCTAGTTGCCTAATTTTACTAAATCTTTTTGCTGTCTTTACATACCCTTTACATTGCTGGTGTATCCTATGGATAACACTTTCAGAAAAGGAGTAAAGAATGAAGAAAATAGTAGTAGTATTTGTTTTAGTAGTGCTGGCACTGGGACTGTTCACCGGCGTTGCCGCGGCCCAGTCCAACCAGGTGCAGATGGGGCCTCTGCATGACTACATGGAAAACGCCCTGGCCGCAAAACTCAACCTGCCCGTGGCTGCGGTCGAATCTGAGTTCGATGCCGGCAAATCGCTCTACCAGATTGCCTTGGACCATGGCATCACCCAGACGAACCTGCAGGCATTCATGCTGGAAGTCCGTACGCAGGCACTCAAAGCGGCAGTGGCTGATGGAGTCATTACTCAGACCCAGGCTGACCGGATGCTCCAACGCGGCGGGCTTGGCAATGGCACCCGCATGATGCAGACCGGGACCGGCACTTGCGGCGGGTCTGGCATTCCGGTAGGCGGCTCGATGATGCAGGGAGGCGGGCGCTTCCAGTAGTCGAAACCATAGGCAATCCTATTCATGCAAAGACAGCGGTCTTCTGAAAAGAGACCGCTGTTTTTGTTTGGGATTCATCGATATGGATGTTTGTGTTCTTTTGGTTACTTGCCCGCGCGGATTTTCGGGCCGCTCATCGGGGCGCCGAAGAGTGGGGCAAATACACAGAAATCGAACAGCCCGGCCACCAGCGGAACGAGTCCGACGATGGCTACGATAATGCCGCCGGTCCCATGCATGACCAGCAGGCCCAGGGCAATCAGTACGATGCCTGCCACGATACGTGTGATGCGGCCGGCCGGGGAAGCCATAAACTTTACAAAGGGGTTCATTTTTTATCTCCTATTAGGTTTGAATTGATTTCTGCCCCTAGTATAGGAGCTTCTTGGGTTTCTGTCTGTGACAAAGTCACACAACCGAACGTTCTTTTATTGCTTCTCTATCCAGCACCTTGATGCTTCCACGCGCGACTTCGACGATTCCTTGTGCAGAGAAATCCTCCAGGATGCGGCTGATCACCTCCCTTGAGCTGCCAAGTTCGGCGGCGATTTCCTGGTGGGTGATTTTGATCAGGTCGGAGCCTCGGCTGCGCTCAGATAAAAGGGAAGCCAGTCTGGCGTCCATACGCCGGAAAGCTACTTCTTCGACGATTGCCATGACTGCCGAAAGCCTCTGGGAAAGCAGCTCGAAGACGAATTCACGCCAGATATCAAAACGCCTTACCCAATCCCGGAATGTCTCTGCGGGGATCATGATTGCCTCGGCTTCTTTTTCAACCGTGGCTACTGCCGGGAAGTTCTTCTGGCTCAGGATCGCATTTGC
>JADGQB010000356.1 GCA_017882145.1 Anaerolineales bacterium | reverse complement strand
TCCGCCCAGGTAATAGCCCAGCGAGAACAGATGGTAGCCGTGATCGAAGACCAGCGGGCCGCCGCCGCACTGCTTCTCGTTGAACCGCCACAGCCAGGCTGAGAGCGGCACTTTCCAGGAAGTGTCGCTGGTCCCGGTGGAAACGTGCATGCGGATGGCACGGATATCGCCAATCTCGCCAGCTTCGATCATTTCCCTGGCGCGCATGGCGGGAGCATAAAAGACAAAGGTCTCGTATACCCGCAGCGTGACCCCGGCTTTGCCGGCTGCTGTGATCATCTCGTCGGCTTCGCCGGCGGATAGCGCCATGGGTTTCTGTACCGAGACATGCTTGCCGGCCTGACAGGCCTGTATGGTCATCGGGCAGTGCAGGTGGTGCGGGGTGAGCAGTTCAACCGCATCCACTTCCCGGTCCACCAGCACCTGCTGGTAATCATTGTAGATTTTCTGCACGCCCCACTCTTTGGCTTTTTGGCGGGCATGGGCTTTGTTGGTATCACAGACTGCCACAATTTGCGCGTCCTGCCGGCCGCGATAGCCCAGGTGATGCAGATCGGAGATACGGCCGCAGCCGACGATGGCAACACGGAGCGGGTTCATTGGTTTTCCTCCAGACGTTTTTGATTTCCATTCGTCAGGACAGTTGCTTCATAATCCTGGCATCGGAAGTTTCAGGCTTTCAGGATGGCACCCTGGTCGGCCTGGGTAACGATGCGGCTGTATAACTCCAGGAAACCGCTTCGGATGGCTGGCACACGCGGCTGCCATCCAACCCGGCGACGGGCAAGTTCTTCTTCGGGAACCAATAATTCCAGGCGGCGATTCGGGATGTCGATTTCGATCAGGTCGCCATCCTTGACGAAAGCGATCAAGCCGCCAATGAAAGCCTCGGGCGCGACATGCCCTATGCAGGGCCCGCGCGTGGCACCCGAAAAGCGCCCATCCGTAAGCATGGCTACCGAATCATTTAACCCCATTCCGGTTAACATGGCTGCAGGGATGGACAACTCGCGCATGCCTGGTCCGCCGCGCGGCCCCTCATTGCGGATGACAAGTATGTCTCCGGGTTTGATCGTCTTTAGATCCAGAGAATTTTCCAATTCTTCTTCACATTCAAACACGCGCGCCGGGCCGGTATGGTGCAGCATGCCAGCCACCACCGCGCTTTGCTTGACTACGGCGCCATCCGGCGCCAGGTTGCCGCGCAGGATCGCCAGGCCGCCTTCCTGAGCCAGGGGAGACGCGAGCGGATGGAGTACTTCCGGGCGCACAGGCCTTGCCCTGGCTGCGCGTTCACGCAGGCTCTCGCCGGTTACGGTAGGGAGGTCCAGCTGCAACAACGGCGACAGGATGTTTAGCACGGCCGGCACACCCCCGGCCAGGTGCAAGTCGATGATGGTATAGGGGCTGGCTGGACGGAACTTACCGATCAGCGGAGTCTGTCGGCTGAGAGTATCGAAAACATCCAGTTCCAGGCTGAACCCGGCTGCCTGTGCGATGGCCGGGAGATGCAGAGTGGCATTGGTGGAGCCCCCGAGTGCCAGGACCACGCGGATGGCATTGTCCAGGCTGGCAGGCGTCAGCATCTGACGTGCGGTCAGGTTTTGTGCCACCAGCTGCACAATTTGCCGGCCGCTGGCCAGGCATAGCTCCTGGCGATCCGGATGGAGAGCTGGCAGGGTTGCACAGCCAGGCAGCGTCAGTCCCAAGGTTTCGGTCACGCAGTTCATGGTGCTGGCGGTACCCATGAAATTGCAGGCACCCGGGCCCGGGCAGGCATGGCTTTCGATTGCATAAAATTCTTCATCGGAAATCTTATTTGAATGGAGCCTGCCCATCGCCTCTTTTACATCACTGGTCATGACTTCTCGCTCCCCAATCCTGCCGGAAGCCATTGGCCCTCCGGTTACGAACAGGGTGGGAAGATCCAAACGGGCAGCGGCCATCAACATTCCCGGAACGATCTTGTCACAGTTGCACAACATTACCAGCCCGTCGAAGCGGTTGGCGCTCACCATTAATTCTATGGAAGCTGCAATCACGTCCCGCATGGGCAGGATGAAATGCATGCCCCGGCCCTGAGCGATCCCGTCACATGCTGCGATCGTATTGAACTCGGCGGGAGCCCCGCCGGCCTCCCTGACGCCCTGCTTAACCCAATCGGCGAGTTGGCGCAGATGAAAATGTCCGGGATTAACTTCACTCCACGAATTAACGATCCCGATCAGCGGCTTGCTGAAGTCAGCGTCCTGAACCCCCATGGCCCTGTACAAAGCGCGCGGGTAAGCTCCATGCAGACCTTCAAAGACGCCATGTCCAGTCATTTTCACAACCCAATCTCGTGCCGCAATTTTTGCACATCTTCAGACCAATTGCCCACGTTCCAGCGCCCATAGACGCCCATCCCGCCCAGCGGGTCAGGGCCGTAGTAGACCGGCACATTTACCAGCGTCAGCCCCGTGTGCTCACCGGCTTTTTCCAGAGCAGCCCTTAGTGCGGCGGGTGTGCGCCCGCCGTCCAAGGCCAACAACCCGGGAACGGCGGTTGCCCATGCCAGGTAATCCACCCGGAGAGTATTCCATGTAGCGAAACCGGTCCCATACTGGGCCTCCTGCAGGCCGGTGATGGCCCCCATACGGCCATTATCGAGCAGCACAATGCAGCCTCGAGCGGCATGCTGCGCACCGTCTATCAGGATCTGCGGGTTCATGGTGAAGGATCCATCACCGGTCAAGGCCAGGCCATAGAAGGGTTTGGAAGCTACGCCCGTAGCCAGCAGGGCCGAGACAGCGAAGCCCATATAGGATGCGCCTGTCTCGGTGAAAGTTTGGCCGGGGTGCTCATCCTCGGTGATCTGGAAGCCATTAGCTTGCACATCGCCGGCATCGAAGAAACAAACCGCTGCCTGCGCCCTGGCCCAATCGGTGGCAATTTTGATGGCGGCCGGCTGGGTCAGAACGGGACCACCCCAATAGTCATCCTTCAGGACGGGATGGTTTTCCCGTTCTGCCTTAAAGTCTTGCCACTCGGTTTTCCTGGCCGTACAATCTGCCAGCCATCCGGCTTTAGTAGCGCCTGCGGGTGGGATGGCCTGGATCAGTTTTTCCAACGTGCAGCCTACATCCCCAACCAGCGCCAGGGTGTGACGATAGTGGCTGGCGTCATCCACATCTGCGTTGAGGTTGATGACACGCTTAACCTGTGGGTAACCAGTGCGCGAGCAGTCCGACTGGCAAACCTGGCGCGTCCCGACTGCAATCAGCAGGTCGGCGTTTTCCATGGCGTAATTTCCGGGCAGGGAGCCTTTTGATCCTCCGACACCCATATTCTGTGTGTGAGGGTAAGGAATGCAGCCACTGGCAATCGGTGTATGTACCAGGACTGCGCCTGAGCGTTCGAGCAGGGCAGTTAATTCCGTCCCGGCGTTCCTGCCGCCACCACCGACCTTGACAACAATCCGATCAGCCTCCCCGATCCATTGAGCGGCGCGGGCATAATCCCCTTGCGCAGGGCCCAGGGCAACCAGGCAGGCTTCCGGCAGTTCATCCAGGTTGAAATCCGGGAGCCAGGCGGCCTGGGTGTTCATTGGCATCAACAGGTAGAACGGACCCGCCCGATAGGGGTGATCGACCGTGGCGGCGCCGCGCTGCAGGGCGCTGGGGAGCGCCAGGGGTGTGTGCAGGGAATAGGCACGGCCCATGGTCGCAGCCAACTGCAGGAAAAGCCCCTGCTCGTGTTTGGGCACCTGCTGCATGTTGAAGCCTTCGTCTTCACTGGTCTCGTCGCCGAACAAGTACCAGACGCCGATTCCGTCCGAGGCGGGTGCCAGGGAGGCAGACAGGGCCTGCAGCGCACCCGGCCCGATGGATGTCACCACGGCGGCTTTTTCGCCTGTCACCCAGCGCAGGGCGGTGGCAGCATGCGAGGCT
>JADGQB010000103.1 GCA_017882145.1 Anaerolineales bacterium | reverse complement strand
GACCCGTTCGTCGGCAAACTGACCTATTTCCGCATCTATTCCGGGGCGCTGCAAGGCGATACCCGCATCTGGAACCAGAATAAATCTGCCGATGAGCGCATGGCCGGCCTGTCCATCATGCGCGGCAAGGAAACCATGCCCATCAAGGTGGTCCACAGCGGCGATATTGCCATTGTAGCCAAGCTGACCTCCACCACCACCGGCGACACGCTCTGCGACAAGGGCCATCCGCTGACCCTTCCCATGCCCGTCTACCCGCACGCCCTGTTCCGCGTCGCCATCAAGCCCAAGACCCAGGCTGACGCCGCCAAGATCTCGCCCACGCTCACCCGCCTGTGCGAAGAGGATATGACCCTCTCCTGGCACCAGGAACCCGCCACCGGTCAGACCATCCTGCAAGGCATGGGTGACCAGCATATCGACGTAGCCATCCGCCGCGCCGAAGGCAAGCTCCAGGTTGGGCTGACCACCGCCGAACCCAAGGTCCCCTACCGTGAAGGCATCACCAAGAAAGCGGATGCCATGTACCGCCATAAGAAGCAGTCCGGCGGCTCGGGCCAGTTCGGCGAAGTCTGGCTGCGCATCGAACCCTGCCCTGAGAGTGATTTTGAGTTTACCGATGAGCTGGTTGGCATGAACCTGTCCAAATCCTACCTGCCTGCCATCGAAAAAGGCATCCACGCCACCCTGCAGTCCGGCGTTATGGCCGGTTTCCCACTCAGCAACGTGCGCGTCATCGTCTACGATGGCAAGGAACACCCGGTCGACTCCAAACCGGTTGCCTTTGAAATCGCCGGACGTGAAGCCTTCAAGCTGGCTGTGCGGGATGCCAGCCCGGTGCTCTTCGAGCCGATCATGAACGTCCGCATCGTCGTCCCGGATGCCAACATGGGCGATGTCATGGGCGACCTGAACAGCCGCCGTGGCCGCGTCCAGGGCACCGAATCAGAACGTGGCCGTACCGTGGTCGTTGCCCAGGTGCCGCTGGCCGAGATGCTTCGCTACACCACCCAGCTGCGTTCCATCACCGGTGGCCGGGGTGTCTTCACCATGGAATTCGACCGCTACGAGATCGTCCCGAACCACATGGCCCAGGACATCGTTGCCGCCCACCAGAAAGAAATCGAAGCCAAGAAGGAAGAGTAAGCAATCCCTTCTTTGCATTGAGAATGTCCAAAATTAACCGCGAAGTATCGAAGAACGCGAAGTATTAATAATTTTTTCTTTGCGCTCTTCGCGGCTTCGCGGTTAATTCTTTTTCTTCGCTTCCTTGACAAATCTAGTAAATAATTTATAATTTCCATCAGCAATGTCATAATTATTATGGAGAGCTTGAATGTATTACTGCATGTGTCTGAAGCGGGGATCGTAGCCACCGCCACTTCTTAAAAATATCCAGCCAACGGAAGAAGGACGGTGGACGAGCCCCCGCATGCGATCGAAGGTTTTCGCATGGCGCCCCGCGCCGTCCTTTTGTTTACCCGTTGGCTGAATGATTTAACCCCGCAAACCAACTTCGCTTTTTTGAGTGGAGTAAGTCGGGGGGAGAAATTGAAATGAAGATTGCTTCGAACGTTACCGACTTGATCGGCAATACCCCGCTGATCCGGCTGAATCGTATTGCCGGGGGTGCCGGGGCGGAGGTGCTGGCTAAGCTCGAGTCCTTTAATCCCGCCCACAGCGTCAAAGACCGCATCGGCGCAGCCATGATCGCAGCGGCCGAAAAGTCCGGTGCGCTGACCAAAGACAAGGTTATCGTCGAGCCAACCAGCGGCAATACTGGCATCGCATTGGCGATGGTGGCGGCCGCCAAAGGCTACAAGTGTGTGCTGACCATGCCCGAGACCTTTAGCAAGGAACGCCGCATGCTGCTGCGGGCTTATGGCGCCGAGCTCATCCTGACCCCTGGCCCGGATGGCATGGGCGGCGCCATTAAGAAGGCCGAAGAACTGGCAGCCTCCGACCCAAAGTATTTTATGCCTCAGCAGTTCAACAACCCGGCCAACCCCGAGATCCACCGCCAGACGACCGCCGAAGAGATCTGGCGGGACACGGATGGCAAAGTGGACTTCTTGGTGGCCGGCATCGGCACGGGCGGTACCATCACCGGGGTGGGTGAGGTGATCAAGAGCCGAAAACCGTCTTTCAAGGTGGTGGCCGTCGAGCCGGATGCCTCCCCGGTCCTTTCCGGCGGAACGAAAGGTCCGCACAAGCTGCAGGGCATTGGGGCCGGCTTCGTCCCGGCCGTATTGAATACGAAGATCTACGATGAGATCATCCGTGTCAAGGATGACGATGCCCTGGAAACCGCCCGCCGCATGGCAAGGGAAGAAGGTTTGCTGGTGGGCATTTCCTCCGGAGCGGCAGCCTGGGCGGCGTTGCAGGTCGCGAATCGCAAGGAAAATGCCGGGAAACTGATCGTGGTGATCATCCCGGACTTCGGTGAACGCTATCTTTCGACGGCGTTATTCGCCAACCTGGCGGATTAGTGGAATTAAATAAATGATCTACAGTTTGGAGAAATTATGACTACCCACCAAATTACATCCATCCCGCTGGCAGACAGCCGGCCTGAACGTGTCGGCTTTTTCGCCTCCATTCGCAAGGATCTGGATTCTGTCCTCGAACGCGATCCGGCAGCCCGCTCGCGGCTGGAAGTCTTCCTGGTTTATTCGGGTTTGCACGCCATCTGGGCGCACCGCATTACCCATTGGCTTTGGATGCACAATCTCAATTTTCTCGGGCGCTGGTTCTCTCAGATCGCCCGCAATCTAACCGGCGTCGAGATCCATCCTGGCGCTACGATTGGTCCGGGCTTTTTCATTGACCATGGCATGGGCGTGGTGATCGGCGAGACAGCCGAGATCGGGGCGGATGTTACGCTGTACCATGGCGTGACCTTAGGCGGAACGAGCCTTGAAAAAGGGAAACGTCATCCCACCCTCGGCGACCGGGTCGTCATCGGCGCAGGCGCCAAAGTGCTCGGTGCGATTACCATCGGCGATGACAGCCGCATTGGGGCCAACGCCGTGGTGGTTAAATCCGTACCGGCCAACTCGGTAGTGGTCGGTGTCCCCGGGCAGATCGTCCAACGTTCCCAGCCTCACCATATGGGCGACGCGCCAGACCTGAACCATACTTCGCTGCCGGATGTTCTGGGTTTGTCCTTGAAGCAGTTAATGGAACGTGTGGAGGCGCTCGAGACCCGCGTGGAAGGGCATACTACTACTAAGGCGCATGTCCACCCTCCCAAAGGAAATAACTGGTCTGGCGAGGATTTTTCGATCTAGTTTTCCGCTGCCTCTTGACAGGTTTCCAATATATCGTATAATATTTATCAATAATATCTAGTATATTAAGGAGTACTTTGATGATCGACTGCATGTGTATGAGGCGGGGTTTGTAGTCACCGCCTTTTCGGATGGTTAGTCTGGCTTATAGACGAAGGACGGTGGCAACCCCGCAGGCGACAATTTAGGTCTGCAAGGTGGCTTAGGCCGTCCTTTTCGTTTGTCTATAGGCTATTTTTATTGGTAATTATCGGAGAAATTTCATGACAACCACAACTCATCAACTTCGCGTAGATATCCCAGCCGTGGCCGGTTTGGAGGCCCACGTTGGTAATACGCCGCTGTTGCCTTTGACGCATCTCGCATCCCGCCTTCGCCCGGGGGTGCAGGTTTTGGCGAAAGCCGAATGGTTCAACCCGGGCGGCTCGGTCAAAGACCGTCCGGCCCTGAATATTATCCGCACGGCGATCGATTGCGGTCAACTTGGGCAAGGGCAGCGTTTGCTCGATTCCACATCCGGCAATATGGGCATCGCTTATGCCACCTTCTGTGCACCGCTCGGCATACCGGTCACCCTGGTGATGCCCTCGAATGCCAGCCCGGAACGTATCTCCATCCTGCGCTCGCTGGGCGCTGAGCTAATCCTGTCCGACCCGGTCGAAGGTTCGGATGGCGCCCTGCGCCTCGCCCGCCAAATGGCTGCCGATGCCCCGCAGCGTTATTTCTACGCCAACCAGTATGACAACCCGGCCAACTGGGAAGCGCATTTCTGGTCGACCGGTCCCGAGATCCTTAATCAGACCGGAGGCGCCGTGACCCACTTTGTGGCCGGGCTGGGCACCTCCGGTACGCTGACCGGGGTCGGGAAATACCTGCGAGAAAACAACCCTCACATCCGGATCATCGGCATCCAACCCGACCGGCCCATGCACGGAATCGAAGGCCTCAAGCACATGCCCAGCGCCATACGCCCCGGCATCTACGACCCGGCTTTCCCCGACCAACTGCTGCATATTCAGACTGAGACAGCCTACGAAATGGTCCGCCGCCTAGGACGCCAGGAAGGCCTGTTCGTCGGGATCTCTTCCGGAGCCGCAGCCGCCGCCGCGCTGCAAATTGCGGCCGGGCTGGAATCAGGCGTGGTGGTCACAATCTTCCCGGATGCCGGCTACAAATACCTGTCCAACCCGGAAATTTGGGGCGGCTGAGATGCTTGAAATTCCTCCAGAACTGCTCGTAAAAATTCAGAACAATGGAGAAAAGGCCTACCCGGATGAAGGCGCCGGTTTTCTGCTTGGAATGGATGGAGAGACACGCCGGGTGCTCAGCATCCTGCCTCTACCCAACTCGCGTGAGAGCGAAGCCCGCCATAACCGCTTTATTCTGACCCCCGAGGATTACATGGCTGCCGAGAAGAAGGCGGATGCGTTGAAGCTTACCCTGCTGGGTGTCTTTCATTCCCACCCCGACCATCCCAACCAGCCCTCCAATTATGACCGGGATTGGGCTCAACCCTTTTTCTCATACATGATTACCAGCGTCCAGAATGGACAGGCGATCTCGTCCCGCTCCTGGCGGCTGTTGGAAGACCGCTCTGCCTTCGTGGAAGAGCCTGTCCGAATTGGAATATCTGTTGAGAAAGAAAAGAAAGGAAGATGAAATGTCGCTTTACTTTGTCAGTCACAAGCATACACCTGAGACCTGCCCGGCCAGAGATCCGAAAATGGGCCAGATGCTGCTCGACCATCTCAGCCGCATGAACGCCCGCAAGTTCGGTATCGATCTGCAGGGCGAGGCCGTACTGGACGGCAAGCATACCCTCAACCTGATCATGGAAGCCAGGGATAAAGACAGCGTCGAGAAGTTCATGCAGCCGTTTACCATGGCTGGTTCGGTTGAGATCACTCCGGCTTCCTCCTGCGAGGCGGTTGTGGCTCGCGAAGGCTGTTAGTTAGTTCAATAATGAAAAGATTTACCGCGCGGGCGCGAAGAATGCTAAGATATACTCAATATTCTTTGCGTTCTTCGGCGCTTCACGGATAGCTTCTCAGGATTTGAGTACCGTAGTTGGATCGAAACCTGAATGATTTTTAGAAAAAGGAATACAATATGCCTATGCCTGTGATTCGGATCCCAACTCCTTTGCGTTCCTATGTCAATGGACTGAGCGAAATACCTGTCCAGGGACAGACCGTCGCGGCTGCGATGGAAAACTTGTTAACCCAGTACCCAGCGATGCGCCCGCACCTCACCAATACCAATGGGCAACTGCGCCCCTTCGTTAACCTGTTCCTGGGAGAGAGCAACGTCCGGGACCTCCAGGGTCTCGAAACCCCCTTGAAGGAGGATGATAAACTCCTCTTGATCCCATCCATCGCGGGTGGCTAGGAGCGTCCTATGGTACCTGACCTTTCGCGTGATGAAATCCTGCGCTATTCGCGCCATTTGCTCATCCCCGAGGTGGGCCTGGAAGGGCAGAAAAAGCTGTTGTGTTCCTCGGCCCTGGTGATCGGGACAGGCGGGCTGGGCTCGCCCGTGGCGTTGTATTTGGCAGCCGCGGGTGTCGGCCGCATCGGCCTGGTGGACTTCGACGTGGTCGATTCATCCAACCTGCAGCGCCAGATCATCCACGGCACCGGGGTGGTGGGACAGCTCAAGGTCGAATCAGCGCGCAAGCGCCTGCGTGACTTGAACCCGGATGTCCAGGTGGATGTTTTCAACGAGCCGTTTACCTCTGCTAATGCGATGAAGATCGCGCATGATTTCGACATCATCATCGACGGCACCGACAATTTTCCCACCCGCTACCTGACCAACGACCTGTGCGTGCTGACCGGCAAGCCGCTTGTCTACGGCTCGATCTACCGCTTCGAGGGCCAGGCCAGCGTCTTTTATGCCAAAGAGGGGCCTTGTTACCGCTGCTTGTTCCCTGAGCCGCCTCCACCGGGTCTCGTACCTTCGTGTGCCGAGGGCGGTGTATTGGGCGTCCTGCCCGGCACGATTGGCACGATCCAGGCCACGGAAGCCATCAAGCTTCTGCTTGGGATCGGGTCCAGCCTGGTTGGGAGGCTGCTGCTCTACAATGCCCTGGATATGTCGTTCGAGTATGTCAAGCTGAAAAAGAACCCCAACTGCAAAGTCTGCGGTCAGAACCCGGAAGTGACCGAATTGATCGATTACAACGAATTCTGCGGTGTCCCCGGATTGGGGCACGATGAAGGCTCGGCTGGGATGGACTGGGATATTTCCGCAACTGACCTGGATGCCCGGCTGAAGACCGGTGAGAAGATCCGCCTGATCGACGTGCGCGAACCGCACGAGCTGCAAATATCCTCCCTGCCGGGAGAGGAACTGTTCCCACTGGGCCAGTTGGCCGGCCGCCTGCACGAGCTGGACAGCGCCCAGGAGATCGTGCTCTTCTGCAAGACCGGTTCACGCTCGACGCGTGCCCTGGAACTGCTGGTCAGTGCCGGGTTCAAGAAGGTCAAGAACCTGCACGGCGGCATTAATGCCTGGGCCAGGGAAGTGGATACCAATCTTCCGGTTTATTAGAAAACAGTCCTGACTGAAATATGTCAGGGCTGTTTTTTTTTAGTGAATGTCAATACGATTATCAAGCACTTGATTGTGCATCTTCTTCCCGCCTCAAGGCTTCGCTCCAATGGATGCCTTCGCGGGCCATGTAATAGGCGCCCAGCAGGGTAATCGGGAGCCAGAGCGCCACGTGTAAAACAATGGTATAGCCGGCCGCAACCGCCGGGTCTACACCGTAGGCGGTCAACACTGCGATCCCCGAGGCATCGAAGGTTCCAATATAACCTGGTGCAGCCGGGATGATCCCGATCAAATTGACGATACCGTTCATCAGCATCAAGGCAAAGAAACTAACAGTAAAATTGAAGGAATGCATCACGAACCAGTACTTGCCGGTCTCCAAAAGCCAGATAACCACCGATGTCAGGAAAACCATTAATATATTGGCAGGCGAGCGCAGGGAGGCCAGCCCATCCAGGAACTTGTGCATGATGCCGGTAGTCTTTTCCCGAAAGCGTCCGGGCATCAACCGGTCGATGAACCATTGTCCAAACCTGGCCGTGATCAGCGGGAACATGGCTGCCAGCAGGAAGATCAGCAGAATGACAAAAGCCAGGATCGTGCCGATGATGGCCACTTGTTGGATATTTCCGATGAAACCCGAACTGCCTTTTAACTTGGCCAGTTCTGGTAAATTGACGAACACGAATCCCAGCATGACGACTGCATCGAAGAATTTCTCGACGATAATGGTAGCCAGCGAAGCCGAAACCGGAACGCCTTCACGGCGCTTGAGTACCACCGCACGCAGCACCTCGCCGGCGCGTGCCGGATAAATATTATTCCCCATGTAGCCTATGCAAGTGACGGGGAACATGACGCGGGTCTTGATCGACTTGATGGGCTTGAGCAAGTAATGCCAGCGCCAGGCGCGTGCCCAAACGGCGACAAAGTAGACTGCGATCCCCGGCAGGATCCACCAATAGTTGGCCGTTTTTACGGCTTGCCAGAAATCGCCCAGGTTCAATTTGCCAAGTGCCCAATACAGGAAAGCTGCACTGATCAACACCCCGAGCCAGAATTGCCATTTTTTCATGGGCGTAATTCTACCATGCAGGTTGAACTAAACTATTCTAATTTCACATCAGTTAGGGAAGGTTGTTAGGGTTCAAAAGATAACTGTAATAACTACTTTAGTCATTCTTGCCAGGAGCAAACGGCTAAAGCCGTCACTAGGGAGCCCCTGTGAAGTTCACATTCGCTTTATGTCGCAGGAATATTGACTTACGGCTATCAGAACGCCTGTTTCGTGCTAGAATTAAGCATGCCCATCGAAGCATCTGAACTGGCGACATTCCTGTCAAATATCCACCTGTTCCGCAGCCTTAGCGAAGAGCAGATCGCGATGGTGGTGCGGGAACTGCAGGAACGTAAAATCGCAGCCGAGGTCGAGGTGGTCAGAGAGGGGGCGGAGAGCAACAGCCTTTACCTGATCTATTCCGGCAGTGTGCGCGTGACGCGTAAAAGCGAGAAGGATCCGGTTGCCACGCTTGTGAAACAGGACTACTTCGGCGAGGTTGCCCTGTTGACTCGCCGCAGACGTACAGCCACCATAACAACTCTCGAGCCGACGGTTGTTTATGAACTGACAGGTGAAAAGTTCAGTGAGCTCGCCCAAAAAATACCCAGCTTGCGACAAAATTTTTCCGCCTCAATCTCCAGCTACAAGCTGGCAAAGCGGCTGCATTTCCCCTGGGTGCGCGAGGGGGAGGTGGTTTACTTCCTGGCAACCAAGCATCCATACCGGTTGGTAGAGTCGCTGGCTATTCCTGTGGCAACGCTTCTGATACCTCTGGGCCTGGTGTTGCTCTTCCTGCTATTGCCAGCATTTAAACTTATTCTGTGGGTGGCCGGGATATTCTTCCTGGGAATAGCGCTCTGGATGGTCTGGAGAACGATTGACTGGGGAAACGATTATTACATCGTAACCAACCAGCGCGTGGTTTACCTGGAGAAAGTGATCGGTTTGTACGACAGCACCCAGGAGGCGCCGCTCAGCACGATCCTTTCTGTCGGTGTGGAAACAGATTTATTGGGCCGCCAGTTGGGGTATGGGAATGTGATCATCCGGACATTTGTCGGCAAGATCATTTTCTGGCATGTTTCCAATCCCAAACAGGCTGCAGCGGTGGTGGAAGAGCACTGGCACCGCTCACGGGATATATCCCGCCGGGTGGAAGCGGATGCGATGCGCTTCGAGCTGCGCAAAAGGATGGGATTGCTCCCCAAGGATGCCAATCCACAGACAGGCCCTGCACCGGTTGTGAAAGCTCCAGCCTCCTTCACGGAGAAGCTGGGTTCCAACTTGTTTAAAGTCCGTTTGGAACAGGGCGGTACGATCACTTACCGCAAGCACGTGTTCGTCCTGTTACAGCAGGTACTACAACCAACTTTGGCTCTGGCTGTTTTGATCTTCATCCTGGGTTTTGAAATTATCCATCCTGCGAATCCGATCAGCGCATTCTTCTCCAGCCTGACTTCAGAAATATTGTTCGCATTGTGGTTGGTGCTGTTCATCGGTTCTTTCCTATGGTGGGTTTATCAATACATCGATTGGAGAAATGATATCTTCCAGGTGACTCCCGACCAGATCCTGGATATCGATCGAAAACCGCTCGGTTCCGAAGAACGCAAAGCCGCACCGCTGGAAAATATTCTCAGCACGGAAGCCAGACGGGAGGGTTTCCTGGCATACCTGTTCAACTTCGGAACGGTTTATATTTCTGTCGGTGGCGCACAAATGACCTTCCAGGATGTTAATGACCCGGCCACAGTTCAACAGGATATCGATAACCGGCGGTTGGGGCGCATCAGCGCCAAAGCGGATGCGCAGGCCAAGGCCGACCGCGAACGTCTGGCAGATTGGTTTGCCACGTATCACTCCGTCAACGAAGAATTGCGCCAGGCTGGAACAGAAATCCCGGAAAATCCGGATAATCCCGACCAACCTGACGAGAATGGCGGGAACGAAGTACCGGAAGATATGGATGGCGGCAGTTATTAAAGGTGAGCGATTGAAATCGCTACTACGTTTTATTGGATGAAAGAAGCACTATGACTCTTAGACAAATCGTTACTCTCCCCGACCCAATCTTACGGCGCAAGGCCAAACCGGTAACCCGTTTCGACGCCGACCTGCAAACCCTGATCGACGACATGATCGAGACCATGCGCGAGGCTCCCGGCGTTGGATTGGCGGCTCCCCAGGTGGGTATCCCGGAGCGCGTGATCGTGGTGGAATATGCCGAAGATGAAGAAGACGAGGTTGCCCCCAAAAAATTGTATGTAATGGTCAACCCGGAGATCAAGGCTGCCTCCGAGGAGACCGAAGAGGGCATCGAAGGCTGCCTGTCGGTGCCAGGCTGGCAGGGTGAGGTGGAGCGCGCCCTGGCGGTGACGGTCAAAGGTCAGACCAGCCGGGGCAAGCCGATGAAGGTCAAGGCCAAAGGCTGGATGGCGCGCATCTTCCAGCATGAGATCGATCATATCAACGGTGTCGTCTTCACCGATCGCGCCACCAAGGTCTGGAAACCTCAACCGGAACAAGCACCCTTGGATAACGTGTGAACCATGGGCGTATGCCATGCACCTCTGTGATAATTAATGTACCTGACGCATCTTTCACTGACCAACTTCCGCAGTTTTGCCCGCCTGGACATGGATATCCCCCGGCGGGTTATTTTGCTGACCGGCAATAACGCCCAGGGAAAAACCAGCGTATTGGAGGCCATCTATTTTCTGGCGGCCTTCACCTCTTTCCAAACCCATTCTGACCGGCAGTTGGTTAATTTCATCGAAGCCCGTAAAGAGCTGGCAGTCGGAAGACTGGTAGCAGAGTATACGCGCGGTCCCACAAAACACAGGCTGGAGGTACGGCTGGTGCTCGAAGCCGTGGGAGCCACGGGCCAACGGCTGCGTAAGGAAATCCTTTTGGATGGGGTCAAGCGTCAACTGGCAGAGGTCATCGGGCATTTCAACGCGGTCATCTTCGTAACGCAGATGACCCAGATCATCGAAGGCGGGCCTGACCACCGGCGGCGCTACCTGAACCTGGCGCTGGCGCAGAGCGTGCCCGGATATGCCAGGCAGTTAAGTGAGTATGGCGAGGCACTGACCCAGCGGAATGCGTTGCTAAAACTTTTGGCGGACCGCGGTGGGGATGCAAGCCAGCTGGATTTTTGGGACAATTCCATTACCTGCACGGGAGCCGCGATCATCCTGAGACGTATCCAGGCTGTCCAGGAGATCGAGAAACTGGCTGCCCGCATCCACATGGAACTGACGCATGAGGCGGAGGTGCTGCGTCTGCATTACCAGCCCGCTTACGATCCATTGAAGCCTCAGGATGGGCAGATGGCGATGGCGCTTACCACCCCGGTGATGCGCAACGGCCTGAGCGAAGATGAGATCCGGCAGGGATTCTTGTATGCGCTCCAGCAGACACGCAACGATGAGATCCGCAAGGGCGTGACGGTGCTGGGTCCGCATCGGGACGAGATGCGCCTGCTGGCCAACGGGATCGACTTGTCAGATTATGGTTCGCGCGGCCAGGTGCGCACCGCGTTGCTGGCGCTCAAGCTGGCTGAGATCGAATGGATGAAAACCCGCACCGGTCAGTGGCCAGTGCTGCTGCTTGACGAGGTGCTTATTGAGCTGGATAGACAGCGCAGGCTGGACCTGTTGAGGTATCTGGAAAAGATCGAACAGGCGGTTCTGACCACCACCGATCTGAAGCTGTTCGCACCGGAATTCGTCGAGAAGGCCGAGGTCTGGCAGGTGGAGTCGGGAAAGATCAGTAAGGAGAGAGATATTTGAAAGCTAAAAGCTGATAGTTGAATGCTGTTCTTTGGAGGCAGGTATGAGCGTCAAACATGTGAAGGATGTCCCGGCGAATGCCGTCAAAGCAGGGGATTTGGCCAGCATGCAGGTTTTGATTTCGGCACAGGAAGGCCCGCACTTTGCGATGCGGCGTTTCGTGATGGAACCCAAGGGAGGAATGCCCAGGCATACCAACACGGTGGAACATGAGCAATATGT
>JADGQB010000102.1 GCA_017882145.1 Anaerolineales bacterium | reverse complement strand
CCCGGATATGCTCTGCCCGCAGATGTTAAAGCTGCCGGCGATGCCGCCATCCAGGGCATTACGAGCGGCACCATCACGGTTACTCCGTAACACTTGTTAGCCAAACCCTCTCCCGGTCAATGACCGGGAGAGGGAATTTCCATCTAAGGGTTCCAGGTCTTGGAATCGCAATTCAGGTGATGCATGGTTTCGGAATCCAGCCCCATCCCAGTCCAACGAATTCAGCATGTGGAAATGTGCGATATTGTCAAGCGCTTCCCGGGAGTCCTGGCCAACTCCGAGGTTTGCTTCGATGTGAATTCCGGCGAAGTGCATGCTTTGCTTGGAGAAAACGGAGCCGGGAAGAGCACCTTGATGCGCCAGCTGTATGGGCTCTACCAGCCGGACGGAGGTACGATCAAGATCGATGGCAAACCCAAGACTTTCCATTCGCCTGCGGATGCGATCCGCGCCGGGATTGGGATGATCCACCAACACTTCATGCTCGTTCCAACATTGACCGTCGCCCAAAACGTTGCCCTGGGTCTGCGTTCGTCGCGTGAACCGCTGCTTGACCTGGAGCGAGTAACCGGACGCATCCGTGAGCTATCCGAAGCCTATGGGATCAATGTCGAACCTCAGGCATATGTCTGGCAGTTATCGGTCGGGGAACAACAACGCGTGGAGATCATGAAGGCACTTTACCGGGGTGCAAGTGTGATTATCCTGGACGAACCGACGGCCGTACTGATTCCACAGGAAGTCAACGACCTGTTCGTAACCCTGCGCCGGATGGTAAAAGAAGGGCATGCCCTGGTTTTTATTTCGCACAAATTGCACGAAGTAATGGCCATCAGCGACCGGGTGACTGTTCTGCGGGACGGAAAGGTGATCGGCACGTGCAAAACTGCTGAGGTCACCCGTACAGAATTGGTCAAGATGATGGTCGGTAGGGAGCTCAAGCAGATCGAACCGCGGCCGCTTAAGCCCGGGCCGGTCAGCCTGGCTATCTCGCAGCTGCACGCCATGGGAGACCGGGGTAGTGAAGCGCTGCGCGGGGTCGATCTCGAAATCCATGCCGGTGAGATCGTCGGCCTGGCAGGTGTTTCGGGTAACGGGCAGCGCGAACTGGCCGAGTGCCTGGCTGGTATTCGCAAGGTCAGCAGCGGCCAGGTCATGCTCGGAAATAAGGAGGTCACCTCCGCCACGGTCAACCAACGTGTGGAGGCGGGTTTGGCATTTATTCCTGAGGAGCGTATGCGCGATGGTGCCATCCGAGAGTTCTCGGTGGAAGAGAACATCTATTTGCACGATCACGCCTTCGCTCCTTACACACATGGAATATTCCTGGATTTCAAGACCATGGCTGCCCATGCGAAGGACCTGGTCAGGGAGTTTGCGGTAAAAACGCCCGGTCTGGATACCCCCCTTAAGAATCTTTCCGGCGGAAATATCCAGAAGTTGATCATGGCGCGCGAACTGTCACGCCATCCCGAGGTACTTATTGCCGCCCAGCCCACACGCGGCGTCGATATCGGCGCCACCGAGTACATCCACCAACGCCTGCTGGCGCAGCGTGAGGCCGGGACTGCCATTTTGTTGATCTCTGAGGATCTGGACGAGACCCGCTCGCTCTCCGACCGGATTGCAGTCATGTATGAGGGCAAGCTGATCGGCATTGTCGAGCGCGGTCAGGCTTCTGTGGAGCAGATCGGGTTAATGATGGCCGGCATCCCACTAAGTGAAGCCATGCAGTCGCACGGCTGACTCTTAGAAGGAATACATCTACAACGTCTCTGATGGATGGGGAAGCGGAAAATCGACGTAGTAAACCAAACAACAATAGATTAAGTGCCAGGCGCTTGACCCCTACTTGCAGGAAATTTCACCGGAAACGAGTGTGTGGGTCCAGACAATTACCGACAAGATGCGCTATCAACCAATGCAGGTGCAGATCGGCATTGGTCCGCGCGTGACGCCTTGCAATTCCTGCAGCATTGCTGAGCTTGAATTACAGGTAAAATGGAGTAAGCACAATTGATCAGGAGAAAAAATGACAGTTGTTTCAATTAGCAATGAAGTAACCAAGGCAATGCAAGAACGTTACGCAGTTCCTCTGTTTGATGTATTTGAAATGAATGGAATAGAGGGGGTAATGGATGCGCTGACCGAAAAGCGCGCTCCGACAATCTTCGGGATTTATTCACCTTATGCTGCTTTGCCGAATTGCCGCGCACTGGCAGCTTATGTACGCTGCCGTGCTGAAGATACCGATGTGCCGGTCTCTTTGATGCTCGATCACGGCGCCAGCGTGGAACTCTGTCTGGAGGTGCTTGGCTATGGTTTCACAGACGTGATGTATGACGGTTCGAACCTGCCCCTGGAAGAGAATATTGCCAACACCAGGCGGGTGGTGGCGGCTGCGCATGCGGCCGGCGTGGGAGTGGAGGCCGAATTGGGCCATGTCGGAATGGGCGATCAGTACGATTCCGAAGGCAGGCGTGGGATCGGGTTTACCGATCCGGCAAATGTTGAGCGTTTTGTCGAGCAGACAGGCGTCGATTTTCTGGCGATTGCATTTGGAACTGCCCACGGATTTTATAATGGTGAACCTCATCTGGATCTGGACCTGCTGTCCGAAATCCGACGGCGCGTGGATGTGCCGCTCGTGATGCACGGTGGGACAGGTCTTTCCGATGAGCAGTTCCGTGCAGCCATTGCAGCCGGTATCAACAAGATCAACTTTGCCACCAGCATCATGAATTCGGCGGCTGACAATATGCGCCTGGCGGCCGCCAAACCGGAAGCCAGTATGTTCGATATTCACGCTGGTATTCGCGCCGCTTATTCACATTGGTGCAGTGATTTGTACGAAACCTTTGGCACTGCCAGACGGGCCTAGCCGGGAGAAGCGGTCAGTCAGGATGGTCGCGTGCATCCTGGATTGCCAGGTCGATAAGGATGGCTGAAGACCACCCAAAGACGGAGGCGGCTTCGGTTGGTTTCTCACCAGTTTCCGGGTGGTAGTATTCATAAATATCATCCCGGCTGCAGATCATATCAAGTGTGGAATGGCGTAATTTACGCGCCAAGTCGGGGAAACCACTGCGCAACAAACCTTCAATCAACATGTAGTTGACATTCACCCAGGTTGGCCCTCTCCACATCTGTGTGGGACTATAGGTGGGATCGTCCAGAGCCACGCTTGGGATAGGATAACGTGACCAGAACTGGCTGGGGTCAGTCAGGTGGCTTACCAGCCGGTCAGTAATATCAGCCGGCAAATGCCCGGTTATGAGGGGAAAAAGGTTGAACGGTGTGCGGACATTGATCCGAAAGCCGTCTTTTTTAGCCCAGAAAAGTCCGGCCTCCGGATCCCAGCTTTGTTCGACCATCCGGTTTGCGAGTATTTGTGCACGTTCTGACCAGCTGATCGAATCATTTTGCTTTTCAATGGCGTTGGCTATATTCGCGAGCGCCTCCTGCTCCAGGTAGAGATATGTGTTGAGATCGGGCGATTCGACTGGCATGCCCGCATCCCATAACGGGCTGTTATCCAGGCCGGATGAGTAAGGGTGTTGGTATTCACACAGGCCATTCCCATCCAGATCGTTGTTCTCGGTCCACCAATGGATGCAGCGGGTGAGCGGTTCGTAAATTTCACGCAGGAATTCCAGGTCCGGCTGTTGCTGGTGAAGTTTCCAGGTTGTCCAGGCTGCCAGCGGCGGCTTGGTCACATCCGCATCCACTGGATAGGGCAGGTGAGTCACGACACCCTCATCGTGGACGGCATCTGGCAGCATGCCATTTTCGAGTTGGTGGTCGAAGAAAATTCGGAGTTGGTTGCGGGCCAGTTCCATATTCATATGTCGATAGGCCAGCGCGTGGAAATACGCGTCCCACTGCCATACGCCCACATAACGGATTTTGGACGGCGCCATTGCCTCACGCGTGATGTAGAAGCGAGGAGAGATCAGTCCCGACCGCATCACCCACCATGCAAAATAATACTGGTTCTGGTACTGATCTGCAACCGGAGGCGCGGCGGCAAACCATGCATTCCAGCGTCCGGCCGCCGCTTTAATAACGTTCTCGGCCTCCGGAATATGTCGTTGAAAACCCAACCTGGGTGTAATGTTAAGCATCATGGAGCAACCGTCGGGCGATTCGAGCAGTAAATTGACTTTCTGGAGATCTTGCCGGTACGGTTCGATGGTATTTTGCAGGATCGTCCCATTGGTTGTATAAACGATATTTCTGCGGATCTTGCCGGTCAGGCGTAAGGTGCCACCCCGTTCGTCCGTGCGCGCCTTATCCACCTTGGTTTGAAAGGTCATGCCAATCCTGCCGGCTGGATAACTGACCAGCAGGGTTTCTTCATCCACGAAAACCAGTGAAAATAATCCCATGGTTGTCCTGGCTTCGATCAGGTGAGGATAGGTTGTTATTTCCAGTTCAAGGGGATTGCCATCCCGGTCTGTAAACATCCATTGATCGATAAGTGCAGGCCGGTCGCGGTAGGCGGTCAACCGGCGGCTGCTTTTCAGCCATCGTTCAGCCAGCCGGACCGAGAGAGAGTGACCTGTACGAAAGACCATCAGCCTTGAACCGCGCTCGCTGAAGGGAATCTCGGCCAAGTTAATGCGATCCTTCAGCATTTCCAGGTAGGTTGATTTCACGGTCGGATTAATCATAGGATGCCTTCCTTTTGAGGAGAATTATTGCTGGTAATACAAGCCAACCATCACTTTTCTTATTGAGCCGGGCCTTGACCTGCGGGCTCACCCAGTTGACCTCGCCTAGCACTACGCCTCGTCCTGCTTCCAAGATGCCTTCAGAGGCTTCATCCTTTTGAAGTAACTGAGACGGCAATAACCGGTATTTCCTGGATATATTCCCGAACATTATGAGTGCTCAAAACCAGGATGTGGGTTTCCCTCTTCATTAGTCTGTGCCTATTGCCGAGAAACATAATGAATATTATAATAATTATAATATTAATTGTAAAAATTTGGTATGTTATCTAGGTCATGATAGGAAAACCCTAATATGGCTCCCGGCTGATTTCCCATGTATTATGCTTCGGAATCAGCCCATACTGAGTATAGTTGGACCGAATTTAATAAAAATCGGATGCATTCCCCAAGCCACCCCTTTTGATGCATTGATTTTATTATTGTCCTTCGGGAGACAACGATGAATAAACAAAATTTCCAATCATTTGGCAAGGATATAACCGGGATTATGGCAGTGATCTTTAACTTTTATTTACAACCCTGCGCCTGGCTCGACGGGCAACCTGTCCATTTCGCCCCGCTGATGAGTATCCGTGCCAGGTTGTGGAATTCAACTTTCTGCTCATCAAGATGAACCTGTTGGGTTTGGCTTCAGGAGATGGAAAGACAATGGCCCGAGAACCTCAAATCGCCGAAGTACTTGAAAAGCACCGCGGTGAGAAACACCTGGTTGTATTGCACAATTACCCCGACCCGGATGCCATCTCGGCGGCCTTTGCTCATAAGCTTATTTCTGCTCAATACGATATAGATGTGGATATCCTCTATTCCGGCAAGATCAGCCACGGCCAGAACATTGCCCTGGTGAAATTACTTGGAATTGATTTGATACCTTATAAAGAGGGCATGGATCTTGCGCAATACCAGGGCGCCGTCTTCCTGGACCATCAGGGGGCAACCGCCAATGGGATTGTCAAGGCTCTCGAGGTCGCCAAGATACCTGTGTTGATCATCGTTGACCATCACGAACCACAGAGCGTTGTCAAGGCGACCTACAGTGACATCCAGAAAACTGGTTCCACAGCCACGATTTATGCCCACTATTTGATGCAGGAACTGCTCCCACTCCAGAAAGGTCAAAAAGAGCATGTTGCGATGGCGACTGCCCTGATGCACGGCATCCTTTCTGACACTGGAGGCTTTATCCAGGCGGACGAAGAAGATTTCAATGCAGCCGCCTTCCTGAGCCGGTTCAGTGATCCGAACCTACTGGAAAGGATCATGAATCAGGCGCGTTCCAAACAGGTGATGGATGTCATCCGGCGTGCTCTCGAGAATCGTACCGTGGTGGAAAACCATTCGATTGCCGGCATCGGCTATCTCCGGTCTGAAGATCGGGATGCAATTCCACAGGCGGCGGATTTTCTGGTGAACGAAGAGAACGTACATACAGCCATTGTGTATGGGATCGTGAGGGATGAGAACCAGGTCGAAGTGTTGACTGGCTCCTTGAGGACCTCGAAATTGATCTTTGACCCGGATGAGTTCATCAAAGAGGTTTTTGGTGTAAATTCTGACGGTCATTTTTATGGAGGCGGCAAGCAAATGGCCGGTGGTTTCAATATTCCGATCGATTTCCTGGCTGGCGAGCCCAATCAGGAATATTCGCAATTGAAGTGGCAGGTCTTTGACACCCAGGTTAAGGCCAGGATTTTCGACCGCATTGGTGTAAGGCACACCCCAGTGCATGAATAGACTATGTTAATCACAAATAGCGCAGGGATTTCATTACAAGGAAGTGCACTACAAATGAATATCAACGCGTCCGAGGCCGGTCCGAAGGTCGTCGACAAGATGGATTGTGACCTTATTGCTCAAATTCTCCAAAAAAGATCCCTTATTATTGCATCCAACCGCGGCCCAGTTACTTTTACAACGGATGATCACGGAGAGTTACAATCCAAACGGGGTAAAGGTGGTCTGGTGACTGCTCTCACCGGTCTGGCCAATCTCACCGACGCACATTGGATTGCCAGTGCCCAGACTGAGGAAGACCGGCAGTGGAAGGATGGGCCGGTGGCTTTGGATGGAAGTGATAAGACCATCGATGTGCAGTTCATTTCCCCTGCTGCATCCGCTTACGAAGGCTTCTATGATGGGATAGCCAATTCCCTGTTATGGTTCCTCCAACATTCCATGTTGGATATTTCGCGCACCCCCACAATCAATCGGACCACCTGGCAGGATTGGAAAGATGGTTACATGGCGGTAAACATGCTCTTTGCTGAGGCCATTGCCAGGCAGGTGCGCATTTCCCATAAACCATCCCTGGTTATGCTCCAAGACTATCACCTGTATCTGACGCCAAGCTTTTTGCGCCAGATTTTGCCGTCGAGGTCCAAATATACGCTCCTGCATTTTATCCATATTCCATGGCCAGGCGCAGAAGATTGGGGGCTCCTGCCATCTAAGATGCGTGTGGCCATCCTGGAAGGATTGTGCGCGGTGGATTTGCTGGGTTTCCAGACCCGCGAAGATGGTTTCAACTTCATGAGAACCTGCGAATCCTATTTGCCGCGCGCCTTTGTCAAGTTCAAACAGGGGCATATCTGGTATCGCAACCATATGACTTACGTAAAAGATTTCCCAATCTCCATTGATGTCGAAGCCTTGAAGCGGATGACAGATTCGACGGAAGTATCGGAGCATTTTCACTCCTTTACTGAGACCTATAACGGAAAGCAATTAATTGTCAGGATTGATAGGATTGAGCCGAGTAAAAATATCGTGCGCGGTTTCCAGGCCTTCGATGAACTTTTGGAGCTCCACCCGGAACACCTGGGGAAAGTAAATTTCCTTGCCCTGCTTGTCCCTTCCCGGATGGAAATTGATAAATATCAGGTTTATCTGGAAGAATTAATGGGCGCAGCCGGAAAGATCAATGCCAAATACAGCCAATCGGAGTGGGAACCGATCCGGATACTTTTAGGGGAAAATTATCCGCGTGCCGTAGCTGCCATGGAATTGTATGATGCGCTTCTGGTGAACTCCCTGGCGGACGGGATGAACCTGGTTGCCAAAGAAGGGCCGGTTGTGAACACTCATAACGGTGTACTAATCCTATCTGAGAGAACCGGAGCCCGCCAGCAACTGGAGCCGGGTGCTCTGATCATCCCGCCCCTGGATATTTATTCGACTGCCGAAGCTATGCACCAGGCATTAACTATGCCGATCGACGAACGGCAAGAAAAAGCGGAGCGCCTGCGCCATCTGGTTGAACAGGAGGATGTCGTCGACTGGTTGTGCAAGCAATTGGAAACTATTGGGGAGCTTTATCTCTAGGTGTAATTATGGCATTGCAAATTGCAATCTTGCATTATTCCGCTCCGCCGATTGTTGGGGGTGTGGAGGCAGTGATCCAGGCGCATGCCCGTTCTCTGATCAAGGCAGGCTGGCAGGTTACTGTAATTGCCGGTCGCGGTGAAATCCAGGCTCTACCCGAAGGAACGAGGTTCGAGTTGATCCCGGAAATGGATTCACAACATCCTGAGATCTTGCAGACCAGCCTTGAATTGGAACAGGGCAGGATTCCGGCTCAATTCGAGTCGCTGACCAACCACCTGGAGTCAGTTCTGGCACCCGTCCTCGAAACCTTTGATAACGTCATCATACACAACCTATTCACTAAACATTTTAACCTGCCGTTGACTACCGCACTTTTTCGACTTTTGGATAAAGGCAGCCTGCACGGCTGCATTGCCTGGTGTCACGATTTTTCATGGACCAGCCCGCACTCCCAGTCGAAAGTTCATCCTGGTTATCCATGGGACTACTTGAAAACTTATAACCAGAACATCATCTATGTGACTGTATCCAAATCCCGACAGCAAGAGTTGGCCGGTTTATTGGGGGTGCCTGCTCAGGAGATCAAGGTGATATACAACGGTGTTGACCCGCAGAATCTTTTGGCTCTTTCGCAGCCCGGTGAAGCGCTCATCGAGCGCCTGGGACTGTGGGAAAGTGATCTGGTGCTGCTTATGCCGGTACGGGTCACCCAAGCCAAGAACATTGAATACGCCATTCAGGTGACCGCAGCTCTAAAACAACGCGGAGTCCACCCTACACTGCTCATCACTGGTCCGCCTGATCCGCATGACCCAACAAATATGGAATATTATCGAGGCTTGCAGGAACAGCGTCACCAGATGAAGCTGGAGAGGGAGGTTAAGTTCGTTTACGATTCTGGTCCGGAAACGGACCAGCCTTACGAGATCGATTTTGGCATTCTCGGCGAATTGTATCGGGTGAGCGACCTTCTTTTCATGCCCAGCCATCGTGAAGGCTTTGGAATGCCGGTCATGGAGGCAGGCTTGGTGGGATTACCTGTCGTGAGCACGAATATCCCCGCCGCAGCAGAAATCGGTGGACAGGATGTATTTACATTCCGGTTGGAGTCATCTCCGGATGAGGTCGCCCAAATGGTTCAGACTTGGGCTGAGGGGAGCAGCACTTACCATTTACGCACCCGCGTTCGCAAGGAATACACCTGGCGAGCCATAGTAAATCGTGACATCCTACCGCTGTTGAAACAAAGCGAGGCAGCCTGATGTCCCTGTCCGGAGATGCCCTTAAGTGCTGGGTGGTCGATGCCTCGCATATGTGGCTCTTCCTTGATTATGATGGTACCCTGGCCAATTTTGCGTCCAATCCATCCAAGCTGGAAAAAGATCGCGAATTGGTTAAGTTGATCCGGCAGCTGGCAGGCGCCGTCGAACGATTCCGAGTGACAATAATCAGCGGCCGGTCATTAGGATCCCTGCAGGAATTGCTGCCGGTGGCAGGGATTTTCCTGGCAGGCGTATACGGTATGGAGCTGCAGACACCGGCCGCAAATATCATTCGCCGGGGTGATTACAACAAAATCCGGACATCTCTGGATGGTGTCAAGCCTCGGTGGGAAAAGATCATTGGCGACAAAACCGGTTATTTTATTGAGGATAAGGGTTGGTCACTAACGCTGCACGCACAAGGTATGGATAAGAAAGAGGTTGAGCAGGTTTTCTCAGAAATGCACCAGACTGCCGGCGACGCCGGAATGGAAAATCAATTCCGCTGGTTCGAAGGTCCAAATTACCTGGAGATTGTGCCGATCCAGGCGCATAAAGGAGAATTAGTTAAGTTCTTATTCAAAAGATACCCTTTTGATGGTAGACACCTGGTTTATATTGGCGACGACGACAAGGATCAGGAAGCCTTCGAGGATGTCCATAAACTGGGTGGGATCAACATTCAAGTATCCAGCCCAAGGCATCCTGGCCGGTATGATGGATCAGACTACTTCATGGATTCACCACAAGAAGTTCGCAAGTGGTTAAAGAGCTTGGTTTAGTGCATTCTTAACATGCAAGCGCCGGGATTGAGCTCCCGGCGCTTGATCAAACAAGGAGAAGAAGAATTTTGCTAACGTAGCAGCGCTAATGCCCTGACAACGACATTCTCTACTGTCATGCCCAGCCCGCGGAACACGGCCTCGTAAGGTGCCGATGCGCCGAAGCGATCGATGGCCAGTACTCCGCCCTTCTCTCCCACCCAGCGTTCCCAGCCCATCGAGACTCCGGCTTCGACTGCCAGTCTGGCTTTGATCGTTTCCGGCAGTACGCTGTCACGGTATTCCTGGCTCTGCGCAGCGAATAATTCCCAGGATGGGAATGAGACCAGCCTCACGGCCATGCTCTGAACGACCAGCCGCCGGCCGGCTTCCACGATCAAGCCCACCTCCGAGCCGGATGCCATCAGGATGATGGTGGGGTTGCCATTTCCCAGGTCGGCCAGCACATACGCACCGCGCTCCAGCCCATCTGCCGCGGCAAACTGGTTGCGGTCAAGGGTCGGAACGTTTTGGCGGGTGAGCGCCAGGACTGTGGGTGAGCGTCGTCGCCCAATTGCCAGCCTCCAGGCCACGGCTGTCTCATTGGCATCCGCCGGGCGGATCACGGTCATGTTGGGGATCATGCGCAGGGAGGTCAGTTGTTCCACCGGTTGGTGGGTGGGTCCATCCTCTCCCAACCCTACACTATCATGCGTGAAAACCCAGATACTGGGGTAGTGCGAAAGGGCTGATAGCCGGATGGGCTCGCGCATATAATCTGCGAAGGTCAGGAAGGTAGCCCCAAAGGGGATCACTCCGCCATGGACCGCCATACCGTTGACAATGGCGCCCATGGCGTGTTCGCGAACCCCGAAATGGAAATTCCGTCCGGCGGGACAATCGGATTCAAAAGCCGGTGAGCTGTCCATCCAGGTCTTGGTGGAAGGCGCCAGGTCAGCTGAGCCGCCGATCAGTTCGGGGATCCTGGCTGCCAGGGCATTGATCACTTTTCCGGAAGCGATACGCGTGGCCATGCCTTTCGCATCCGCAGGGAAGACCGTTAAGGCAGAATCCCAACCCTCTGGCAAGTTTCCTGCCAGACGGCGTTCCAGTTCGGCAAATTTTTGTGGCACGGCAGCTTTGTAAGCTGCCATTTTATCATTCCATTGCGCTTCCAATTCTTTACCGTGCTCTACTGCCTGGCGGAAATCAGCCAGAACATCTTCGGGAATAAGGAAACGCGGTTCTTTTGGCCAGCCGAGTTTATCCTTCGCCCCATCCAGTTCTTCATTGCCGGGTGGTTCGCCATGCGCCTTGCTGGTATCCTGGCGGGTGGGCAGGCCGAAACCGATATGAGTGGGGCAAATGATCAGCGATGGGCGCGGATCCTTTTTTGCAGCCTGAAGGGCTGCATCGATAAGCTCCACATTGTTGGCATCCTCGACACGCAAGACCTGCCAGCCATAAGCCGCGAAACGGGCACCGCGATCTTCGGTGAAGGCAATATCAGTCGAACCGTCGATCGAGATTTGGTTATCGTCGTAGAGATAAATCAGTTTGCCAAGTTTTAAATGTCCTGCCAGCGAAGCGGCTTCGGATGAGACGCCTTCCATCAGGTCGCCGTCTGTCACAATGGCGTAGATATTATGATTCACGATGGCATGACCGGGCTCATTAAACAAGGCCGCCAGGTGAGTTTCGGCGATCGCCATCCCCACACCGTTGGAAAAACCTTGCCCGAGTGGGCCGCTGGTCACTTCCACACCGGGCGTCAGCCCATATTCTGGATGTCCGGGGGTTTTGCTGCCCCATTGCCGGAAATGCTTCAATTCATCCAGCGGAAGATCGTAACCGGTCAGATGCAGCAATGAGTAGAGCAGCGCACAGCCGTGTCCACCGGA
>JADGQB010000101.1 GCA_017882145.1 Anaerolineales bacterium | reverse complement strand
CGTATAGGCTCCACTCAGGGAAGCGTTTAAAAAACGCCGGATGGGACGTTCATCGTCCACCACCAGGATGCGCAGGCTATTTTCTTCCACTATTTCAACTCACTTGTTTGACATAAAACATTCGATGATGAAGAACACTTGCAACCACACCAACACGATCAGCATGGTAAATTGCTGTCCAAGCCGTTGCAACGGCAGAAAAGCCGAACCAGCCGCGGCCGCAATGGGTAGACCTTGAACAATCAACTTCCAACTTATCGATTTCTTTTTCTTCTTGTCCATATAATTGCCCATCCATACTGGGAGGCATCTGCCTGCGATCAGGTCAAGCCGGTAGCAACAAATGGGTGTAATGTGTCAAGGCTGTGTCAAGACAACGGACTGGATTGTATATAGTGTTTCATCAAGCCGTTGACAAGAAGCGGTCAAAAGACATCAAGAAAGTGTCAAGAAAATAGGAGCTAAGACCATCCACCCTCATAAATTGCAAAAGGCCGCAGGTTGTGCGCGGCCTCCAGGCTTGATTCGATACCTAATGTGAAAGATTTAAAGTTTGATTCAGAGCATTTTCAATTTGTAACCAACTCCCGGTTCCGTAACGATGTAACTGGGCCGGGCAGGATCATGCTCGATCTTCCGGCGCAGGTTGCTGATATTGACCTGCAGCATGTGCGTTTCACTTTCGTAGGCTGTTCCCCAGACCGACCGCAGCAACTGGTCATGCGTCAACACCTTACCGGCGTGTTTGATCAGAGTGCGCAATAGATCGTATTCGGTTGGCGTCAACGCGATGGTTTGTCCACCCACGCTTACCTCGCGCTGATTCATATCCATCACCAACTCGCCGGTTGTGAAGACTGGCTCATCCTCGGTTTGGGCGGACCGTCGCAGGGCCACCCGTAAACGCGCCATCAATTCACCCACGCCGAAGGGTTTGGTCAGGTAATCGTCCGCACCCGCATCCAACGCGGCGATCTTGTCTTTCTCCTGCTCGCGCACCGAGACGATTATGATCGGTATTTGCGTCCATTCGCGCAATCGCCGGGTAACTTCCACGCCGTCTATATCTGGAAGGCCCAGGTCCAGGATGATGATGTCGGGGTGTTCGGTGGCGACGGCGCGCAAAGCCTCTTCCCCGTTGGTGGCTTCCAGGATCGTGAACTGGCTGCCCAGGGAGGCTTTCAAAAAACGGCGGATCGAACGCTCGTCGTCCACCACCAGGATACGCAAATCAGTCTCGGCCATAGCAGGCTCTCTAGGAATTGCCGTGGCAATAAGGAAAATGTCTCACTGCAAAGGCAGGCTTATGCTAATAATTGTACCCCCTCCCGCCCGATTTTCAGCGCCAATAAAGCCGCCCTGTGCCTGAACGATGCCTTTGCTGATGGATAGGCCCAGGCCCGTGCCGCTCACGTTATCCGGCCTTTGGACCCGGTAGAATTTGTCAAAGATGCGGTTCAAGTCTTCCGGCGGGATGCCCGTGCCGCGGTCAGCCACTTCGACTTCCAGGAAAGCGCCGGCCGCATGTGCCTTGATATCGATCGGCTGATCGGCCGGAGAGTATTTCAAGGCATTGTCGATCACGTTCACCAGCACCCGTTCGATCAGAACGAAATCCAACTGGACCAGTGGTAATTCTTCGGGGATATCTATATTGATGGTGCGTTTCCCAATGCGACCGCCCAATTCCTCCAGTGCCGAGCCGATCACATCCTGAATGTCAGAGGTTTCCTTCCTGATGCGCATTGCCCCCGATTCTAGGCGGGTCATATCCAGCAGGTTACCCACCAGGCGGTTGAGCCGGTCGGCTTCCTCGCCGGCGGTCTCGATCAGGCTGCGCCGGGCGGCTTCGTCCAGCACGATCTGGTTGTCCGCCAGGCTGCTCAACGCGCCGGTAATGGAGACCAGCGGCGTGCGCAGGTCGTGCGAGATGGAGTTCAGCAAGGCATTCTGGAGTTTATCGGTGATTTCCAGTACTTCGGCCTGGTGAGCCTGTTCGGCCAGGCTGGCGCGCTCAACCGCCAGACCGATCTGGTTGGCGAAAGCATCCAGTGTGCGCAACTGGTCGCGTGTCAAATTCCGGGCCGGGTCAAGCGGTTTGACGCCCAGCACACCCACCACGCCGCGCGTGGTCTTGAGCGGTTGGTAACGCATCGAGGCTTCCGTGAGTGTGTCGGTACCGCGCCCGGCCACCTGGCCGTGCTCGAAGACCCAATCGGCAACGGCCTGGTCATTTTCCGAGATGTTCAGTCCGGGGCTGGTAGCATACACGTTCAGGTTGTTTTTGACCGGCAGGAAAACCGCCACTTCCCGGCCGAAGGTCTGGCCGATGTGCGAGATGGCAGCCAGTGCGACTGCTTCCAGGTCGGCGGCGACGGTCAGATCCCGGCCAAGCTCGTACAGCTCAACCGTTTCAACTTCGCGCCGCTGGACTGCCTCCGCCTGTTCGCGAACCTGGACGGTCAACTGGCTGATCACCAAACCAACCGCCAGAAGGCCGATAAACGTCAGCAAGTATTCGCCATTGGCATATGCCAAAGTTAAATGGGGTGGTACAAAAAAATAATCGAAGGCCCCCACACCCAGGACGGAAGTCAGGATGGATGGTCCGCGCCCCAGGTAAACCGCTGCCACTACGACTGCCAACAGATAAATAACCACC
This sequence comes from Anaerolineales bacterium, assembly GCA_017882145.1. Classification (GTDB taxonomy): domain Bacteria; phylum Chloroflexota; class Anaerolineae; order Anaerolineales; family Villigracilaceae; genus UBA877. The sequence continues at coordinate 9,326 of JADGQB010000101.1, read as the reverse complement.
AGGTTTGTGGGTGAAATATACGGATCGATCAATGCGCTCAGGCCGGTAGCAGCCGCCACCAGCAACAGCCCCATCAGGTATCTCCCCAGCGGGCGATGCGGCCGCCAACCTTCCGCCATCTTGCGCGCCTGCGGCCCGCCTTCGCTGCTGATGACATATACATCAATGGTGCCACTCATACGGATCAGCCGGTCCACCATTGAACTGCGCAGCAATTCGATCCAGCGCGAGGTCTTCGGCTTACCGGCCATGATCTTGGTGACGTTATGCCGGTGGGCGTAGGCGAGCACGCTGGCAACCACTGACTCCCCAGGCAAAGTGACCGTGCGTGCCCCCAATTCCTCCGCCAGCAACAGGGATCTGGCTACCTGGTCGCGCTCTTCCTGGGAGAGGCGGGCCTGGTCAGGTGTTTCCACGTAGACCGCAAACCATTCGGCCTTGAGTTCGTCGGCCAGGCGCCGGGCGGTGCGGATCAGGCGCTCGCCTAGTGCATCCGGACTGATGCAGACCAGCAGGCGTTCGCTCGCCGGCCAGGGTCCGGGGATGGCGCTCGTGCGCATATAAGCGCGCATCTGGTCATCCACACTTTCAGCCGCCCGCCGCATGCTCAGCTCCCGCAGGGCGGTCAGGTTGCCCTTTCGGAAGAATTTCTCGATGGCGCGGTGGGCCTGGTCGGGTACGTAGACTTTGCCGTCATTCAAGCGCTTGATCAGTTCATCCGGCGGCAGGTCGATCAATTCGATGTCGTTGACCTGGTCGATGACACTGTCCGGGATGGTTTCACGCACCTTCATCCCGGTGATCTGGGCCACCACGTCGTTCAGGCTTTCGATATGCTGGATGTTTAACGTAGTATACACATCGATGCCGGCCTCCAACAGCTCTTCCACGTCCGCGTAGCGTTTGGCGTGCCGGGAACCGGGCGCGTTGGTGTGCGCCAACTCATCCACCAGCACAAGACGGGGCTTGCGCTTCAGGATGGCATCGATGTCCATCTCGGTCAGTTGTACATTATGATAGGTGATTTGCCGGCGGGGGATGACTTCCAGCCCGCTTACAAGCGCCTCGGTTTCGACCCGCTTATGGGTTTCCACATAACCCACCACCACATCCAGCCCCTCTGCCTTGCGCTGGTGGGCAGCTTCCAGCATGGCATAGGTTTTCCCAACCCCGGCGGCATAGCCCAGGAAAACCTTCAGGTGGCCGCGCGTCTGTGCCTGCTCCTCCGCCTTTAGCTGGGCCAGCAGTTTATCCGGGTCGGGGCGGGCAGGTTCTTTAGGCATGCCCCAACTATACTACTTTTTTATTCCATCCAGAGCCAGATTGAGCTCGAGCACGTTGACGCGCGGTTCGCCCAGGAATCCCAACTGGCGCCCCTGGGTGTATTTATCCACCAGGGTCCGCACCGCCGCTTCACTTAGCCCGCGTGCCCTGGCCACACGTGGCAACTGGTAGAGTGCAGCTGCAATGCTGATATTCGGGTCCAGACCGGAGCCGGAGGAGGTCACCAGGTCAACCGGGATGGGCTGGGTATTGGTCGGATCGGCCGCTTTCAGGGCGGCGATGCGGGCTTTGACCTCGTCCAGCAGGGCCGGATTGGTCGGTCCGAGGTTGGATCCGGAGGAGGCCGCAGCATTATATGGGTAGGGTCCGGTGGCCGAAAGCCGTCCCCAGAAATACTTCGGATCGTCGAACTGTTGGCCGATCAGGGATGAGCCAACTGTCTGGCCGTTGCTGGAGATCAGGCTGCCGTTGGCCTGGCTCGGAAATACGAGTTGAGCGATCCCGGTCACTACCAGCGGGTAGAGCAGACCCGTTAGAACTGTAAATATAAGCAATAGCATTAAAGCCGGTCGAATTTGTGCGCGCATTTTTACCTTCTACTTGTTGGCTGTCGCCTTGGAAAGCGTGTCATTGAAATGGTTTTCATTTTTAGCCTGATACGTGCGTTCGAAAGCACGTGCGGTCTGCAAGGCAAAGTTCTGGAACAGGCGGCCATCTTCCGGCGGCAGCTCCGAATACAGCCCGCTCCAGATCTGGATCTCGCCGACCAGCCCCCAGCTATTCACAATGGCCAGGACACGATCAGGGCTGCCTTTGCCTGTGCCGTTATTGGGTTCGCTGGCGACCAAACCGGCCGAATCCATATCGGGGTGGAAGACCACATTGACCAGCATGGCTTGAAACAACTGCTGGATCTGTTTTGCGACGGCGTAGGCAACTCCTTCCGGCGTGCGCTGGCCGCACAAAGCTGAACTCATTTCGTACATGAAGACGGCTTCACGGGCCCTGGTCAGACTGGTCTGGATGCGTTCAACCACGACAATCGCGACACCCAGGAAGATGGCCAGAACCAGCCAACCTTCCAGGCGGGCGACCGCGAAGGTATAGAAAGGCGGGATGAACAGGAAATCAAACGCCATGGCAGCGGTCAAGGCTGCGCTGATCCCGGGCAGTTGACCCCAGCGGTTGGCGCTCCAGGTCACCGGCACGAGATAGATCAAGGCGATGACGGCTTCACCGAGCGTATCCCGCCCGATCAGTACCAGGGGGAGCGTGGTCACCGCCACGGTCAGTACGGCCAGCAGGCTATTCCTGAGATAACGAAGAGAGAGGGAAAAACGGGTCTGGTTCATGAGAATCTCCAATTTAGATTACAGCAAGTGTGTCACAGAGGATCGCAGGATTAGACCAGATGCAAAGCCACCAGCAGCATATCGATCAGCTTGATGCCGATGAACGGCGCGATCAGGCCACCGACGCCGTAGATCAGCAGGTTGTCGCGCAGCAAGCGGGCTGCCCCGACTGCCCGGTAAGGCACACCTTTGAGCGCCAGCGGGATCAGGGCGATGATGATCAGGGCATTGAAGATGACTGCCGAAAGGATCGCACTTTGCGGGGTGGCCAGGCGCATGATGTTCAGCACGCCCAGGGCAGGATAAGTGGAGGCAAAGGCGGCCGGGATGATGGCGAAATACTTGGAGACGTCGTTGGCGATGCTGAAGGTGGTCAGGGCGCCGCGTGTCATCAAAAGCTGCTTGCCGATCTCCACGATCTCGATCAGCTTGGTCGGGTTGCTGTCCAGGTCGACCATGTTGGCAGCCTCCCGGGCGGGCTGGGTGCCGGTGTTCATAGCCACCGCCACATCCGCCTGGGCCAGGGCCGGGGCGTCGTTGGTGCCGTCGCCGGTCATGGCCACCAGCCGCCCGCCGGCCTGGGATTCCCGGATCAGCTTGAGCTTGGCCTCGGGTGTGGCCTGGGCCAGGAAGTCATCCACCCCGGCCTCGGCTGCGATGGCGGCGGCCGTCAGCGGGTTGTCGCCGGTGATCATGACGGTCTTGATGCCCATCTTGCGGAGTTGGGCGAAACGTTCCTTGATCCCGCCCTTGACGATATCCTTCAAGTGGACCACCCCCATGGCCTGGCAATTGCGGGTTACCACCAGAGGCGTCCCGCCGCTGCGCGCAATCCGCTCTACGGTCGTTACCAGATCTTCAGGGACCGGTTGGCCACCTTCCTGAATCAGGGTATACATTGAGTCAGGCGCACCCTTGCGGATGGAGGTGCCATTGAAGTCCACGCCGGACATACGCGTTTGGGCGCTGAACGGGATGAAGTGCATCCCGAGCGGGGCGGCTTCACTCGGGCCCATGGTCTGCCCGCGTAAGCCGTACTTTTCCTTGGCCAGAACGACGATCGAGCGGCCTTCGGGAGTCTCGTCCGAGAAGGAAGCCAGTTGGGCGGCCTCGGCTAATTCCAAATCCGGAACCCCCTTGACCGGGATGAGTTCGACTGCCTGGCGGTTACCTAGCGTGATCGTGCCGGTCTTATCCAGCAGAAGAACGTCCACGTCACCGGCGGCTTCCACCGCCCGGCCCGACATGGCAATGACGTTGCGCTGGATCATGCGGTCCATCCCGGCAATGCCGATGGCGGAAAGCAGCCCGCCGATGGTGGTCGGGATCAGGCAGACCAGCAGGGCGACCAGCACCGTGATGGTAATTGGAACGCCGTGCCCGGCCGTCTGCACGCTGTAGAGCGAATAAGGCAGCAGGGTGGCGCAGACGATCAAGAAGATGATGGTAAATCCGGCCAATAAAATATTCAGGGCGATCTCGTTGGGAGTCTTCTGGCGCTTTGCGCCTTCCACCAGGCTGATCATGCGGTCCAGGAAGCCCTCGCCGGGGTCGGCAGTGACGCGCACCACCAGCCAGTCGGAGAGCAGGCGCGTACCACCCGTGACGGCGCTGCGGTCTCCGCCCGACTCGCGGATGACCGGGGCGCTCTCGCCGGTTACGGCGCTCTCGTCCACCGAAGCGATGCCTTCGACAATTTCCCCATCCACGGGCAGGATGTCGCCGGCTTCCACCAGGAAGATATCGTGCTTATGCAGCGCCGTTGAGGCGACCAACTCGTATTTGGCCTGGCGGTCCTGTCGGGGCAGTTTCTTGGCCTGGGTGGTCTGGCGGGTCTTGCGCAGCGCCTCGGCCTGGGCTTTGCCGCGCCCTTCGGCGACGGCTTCGGAGAAATTGGCGAACAGGACTGTGAACCACAGCCACAATGCCACCCCGCCGATGAAACCGGCCGGGGCTTCGCCCTTGCCAAAGAGCGCCTGGATCCACAAGGCGGTGGTGAGCAGGCTGCCGACTTCCACCACGAACATAACCGGATTGCGAACCATTTTACGCGGGTCAAGCTTGCCGAAAGAATCCAGGATCGCACGCTGGTAGAGCTCACGACGGAACGTGGATCGTTTTTTAAGTTGAGTGGTCATAGTTTACTACCTTGCCTAATGAAAAATCATCAAATGTTCGACGATCGGCCCCAGCGCCAGGGCGGGCAGGAAGCCGAGCGCCCCGACGATGATGACGACTGCGATCAACCAGAAGATAAACAACGGGGTGTGCGTGGCCAGTGTGCCTGCACCGGCCGCAGGAACTTTCTTCTTGAGCGCCAACGAGCCGCCGATGGCCAGGGCCGGGATGGCCAGCCAGTAGCGCGCAAAGAACAAGACGAAACCCAGCGCAGTGTTGTAGAAGGGTGTGTTCGCACCCAGCCCGGCGAAGGCGCTGCCGTTGTTGGCGGTCGCCGACGAGAAGGCATACAATACTTCCGTAAAGCCGTGCGGGCCGGGGTTGAATATGGTGGCCCTGCCAGCGGCACTCATCACCCCGATGGCGGTGCCGGTCAAAGCCGTGAAGACCGGGATCAGAAGGATCAGCGAAGCCATCTTCATCTCATAGGCTTCGATCTTCTTGCCCAGGTATTCAGGCGTGCGCCCAACCATCAAGCCGGCCACGAAGACTGCCACGATGACAAAGGCCAGCATGCCGTACAGCCCGGAGCCGACCCCTCCGTAGATCACCTCGCCCAGGTGTAGCAACCACAAGGGGATCATTCCGCCCAGAGGCATGTTCGAGTCGTGCATCGAGTTGACCGAGCCGTTGGAGGCGGCGGTAGTGGCCGTCGCCCATAAGGCCGAATTGGCCACACCGAAGCGCACATCTTTGCCTTCCATGTTCCCGCCCGGGTTGATGGCAGTTTGCCGGGCGTCCACGCCCAGGGAGGTGATGGCGGGGTTGGGGGTCTGTTCGGCCCAGACAGTGCCAGCCAATAGAACCACGAAGATGATGGTCATGGCAGCCAGGATGGCCCAGCCCTGGCGGGTATCCCCGACCATCTTCCCGAAGGTGTAACACAGCGCAGCCGGGATCATCAGGATGGAGAGCACCTCCAGGAAATTGGACAGGGGCGTCGAGTTCTCGAACGGGTGGGCTGAGTTGACATTGAAGAAGCCGCCGCCGTTGGTGCCCAACTGCTTGATGGCGATCTGCGAAGCGGCCGGTCCAACCGCCAGCGATTGGGTAGTCTGCTGAACAGTGACCATGACCGGGTTGCCGGAGGCGTCCTTAACCGGGTTACCGCTGGCATCCGTCTGGGCCTGCTGGTAGCTGGTGGGCTGCAATAAATTGGCGGTTTTATACTGGCTGAAGGTCTGCACCACACCTTGCGAGACCAGCACCAGGGCCAGAACGAAAGCCAATGGCAGCAGGATATACAGCACCGTGCGGGTGAGATCGACCCAGAAGTTGCCGATGGTCTTGGCCGTGTGCCGGACCAGGCCGCGGATCATGGCGATCAGGATGGCCATGCCGGTGGCTGCCGAAACGAAGTTCTGGGTGGTCAGCGCCAGCATCTGGCTCAGGTAGCTCATGGTGGTTTCACCGCCGTAGCCCTGCCAGTTGGTGTTGGTGGCGAAGCTGATGGCCGTGTTCCAGGACGAATCCGGCGAGACCGCTCCAAAACCCTGCGGGTTGAGCGGCAGGAAGCCCTGCAGGCGCTGAATGGCATACACAGCCAAAAGCCCCAGGCCATTGAACAGCATCATCGCAATCGCGTAGACTTTCCAGTTCATCTCTTCGTCCGGATGGACGCCGCCCAGGCGATAAATCAATTTCTCGACCGGCCGCAAAACCGGATCGAGGAAGGTCTTTTCACCCTGGTAAACCCTGGTCATGTACAGGCCAAGCGGCTTGGCCAGGGCAATCAAAACGACCATATAAAAGATGAGTTGAAGCCAACTGAAGATGTTCATTCGAACCACTCCGGTTTTAATAGAGCAATTACAAGGTAGATGAATAAGGCCAGCGTGATCAGGCCGGTAATGATATAAAAGGCGTTCATTTCTTCTTTTCCTCCATCAGCCGCTCGCAGGCTACGATAAAGCCCCAGCTTAAGGCCAGAAACACAATGGTCAATCCGATATAAAGAAGGTCAGTCATAAGGTTCCTCCGGGATCAATCCCATTTTCAATCGTGACAACTATACACATTTCCCTGTCAATTTCGACACAATAAAGCGGCTGAAAGCATCAAGAAACAATCAAATCCGGGGAAAATGGCTTGAGTAGCCAACCATCTTTTTAAAGGATATTATCATTTTAGTATCCGGTAATAATTAGAAATCGTTTGAAGAAATTTGAAAATTCCATATTTTCTTAGCTTTTATCAGACTGTTTCACCCATTATGAAAGCAAGGCGGGGAGTATTCGTTCCTGAAGTACGATAAGGAACGAATGGCTTTCATCAAGTTTTTTTGGAGAGGGACTCGTTCCTCAGGAACGAAGGAGGAACGAGTACCCCTCCGGCGCTTACCGAAATAAGAGAAATTCCGCATCCGTACTCCCAAATGATAAGGGCAGGGGATAAGCAGAATCGAAAGGCAAGAGGGTTGCGGCAGGATACGGATTCCATAATAAATAGAAACGCGGGAAGGTTTGGACCTTCCCGTGTCTGGTAATTATTTTAGAACACTTGTTCGTAAATGTCAAGGGTTGCGAGAAGCTGCCTACAGAAGTTTAGGAACTTCGGAATTCTCATGAGAGAAAGTCTCAAATAGATTGGCATGGCAGGCACGTTGGGCATCTCACTCATCTGCCGCGAAACGATTTTCGCTGTACAATTAGGTAACGTCTTTTCCGGGGAGCCTTTCCATGACCCATCAGGAATCTGCCTACACCCAGATCAACCAACTCATCCAACGTTTCAAATCCCTCTCAGCCGCGGCGCGCAAGAGTATGAATGAGAACGCCACCCGCCAGGGCTATATCCTGCCGCTCTTCCGGTACATGGGCTGGAACGTGGATAACGTCACCGAAGTCAGCCCTGAGGAAAAAGTCTCACGCGGCTGGGTGGATTTTTCCTTCCGCATCGGTGGCATCCCGCGGTTTTTCCTGGAGACCAAGAAGGCCTCCGAAGATCTGAACGACCCGCGCTGGGTGCAGCAAACGATTGATTACGCATGGACCAAGTCGGTCACCTGGGCCGTGCTCTCAGATTTCGAGGGATTGCGGGTGTTCAATGCTGAATGGAAGGAGACCGATCCCTTCCGGGCGCAGTTCATCGCCTTCGACTTGGATACGTATCTGACCGATTTCGAGCACCTGTGGTGGCTCTCACGTGAAGAGACCGCTGCCGGACGGTTGAATCGTGAAGCCGATAAAGTTGGCAAGCGCATCAAACGCCTGCCGGTCAGCCAGCATCTTTTTGACGACCTGAGATCATGGCGCAGCGAGCTTTACAAGAGCCTGCGCCAATGGAACCCAGTGTATTCCCCAGCCCAGATTGATGAGGCCGTGCTGCGCCTACTCAACCGGCTCATTTTCATCCGCACCGCCGAAGACCGGGAAGTGGAACCCCTGCGGCTGATGCCACTGCTGCGCGACCTGGAAAGCAGGCACCAGCTCGCTAAACTCTCGGTCAAGCTGGCCGAACTTTTCCGCCAGTTCGACGAGACCTATAATTCAGAACTCTTCGCCCCGCATTTCTCAGAGGGACTCTACTGCGATCGGATGCCGCTGGAGGCGCTCATCCGCGGGCTGTATGAGAAGAACTTCGTGCGCTACAACTTCAATGCCCTGGAGGCGGACGTGCTGGGCACGGCCTACGAGCAATATCTTGGGCATATCGTCACCGAAACGCAGGGTGAAACCGCCCGTCAATCCGCCGCTTCCCACGTGGAAGAGAAGCACACCAAACGCAAGAGCCAGGGCATCTATTACACCCCGGCCTTCGTGACCAAATACATTGTCCAGCAAACGGTGAGCCGCTATATTGACGAGCACGGCTACAACCCATCCAGACCCCCGCGCATCCTGGATATGGCCTGTGGTTCGGGCTCTTTTCTCATCGAAGCCTTCGATGCCCTCGACCGCTTCGTCGCCAACATGCGCCACCAATCTGGCAACCCGGCGCTCGTCCCATCCCCCAGCGGGGGAGGGGTGTCCGAAGGACGGGGTGAGGGCGAACTGTTCGACAACCTCCGCCGCCTCGAACTCCTCCAAACCTGCATCTTCGGCGTGGATAAGGACAAACAGGCCGTGGATGTGGCGCGCCTGAACCTGATGCTGCGCGCATTGCACGGTCGCCAGAAACTGCCCCTGCTGACCAATATCTACAACGGCGACAGCCTGCGCCCTGAGACCTGGGAGCAAGCCTTCCCAGAGACCATGATGACAGGTGGCTTTGATGTCATAATTGGCAATCCACCATATGTAAGATTCGAGAACTTACCGGAGAAAGAACGCGAGCATTATGCTATATCAGGCGAGTTTAAATGTGCTTACCAAAAATTCGATTTGTTTGTACTCTTCTTAGAAAAGGCTCTTTCTTTGGTGCGGGAGGGAGGACATATTGGATTTATCGTACCATATGCGCTACTCAATCAAACCTATTCGATGCCTTTAAGAAAATTAATGTTAAATACATGTTTCATTGAAAGCATTGTTGATTTTTCGGGATTTAAAGTTTTCCAAGATGCTACTATTG
>JADGQB010000355.1 GCA_017882145.1 Anaerolineales bacterium | reverse complement strand
TTATGCGACGAAGCAATCCCCGGCTTACTTGGAGATGCCACTTCGTGGTACAGGTTGCTTCGCCCAAGAACGACTCGCAATGACACTTGAGCGGGAATTAAAAAGAGTACGGTGGCGCTAAGCGTCCACCGCACTCTTCTATTTTTTAAATCTTATTTGGCGTAATCCACTGCCCGGGTCTCGCGAATCACTGTGACCCGGATCTGACCGGGGTATTGCATGGTTTCTTCGATTTTCTTGGCGATGTCGCGCGCCAGACGGGTCGCTTCCAAGTCATCGATCTCTTCGGGCTTGACGATGATTCGCACTTCACGCCCGGCCTGGATGGCATAGGCCTGTGAAACACCTTTGAAAGCAGTGGCCATATCTTCCAAAGTGCGGATGCGCTTGATGTAAGCTTCAAGGTCCTCGCGGCGGGCGCCAGGGCGCGCCCCGGAAATGGCATCCGCAGATTCGGCGATAACAGCTTCCACGCTCTCCTGCTCCACCTCGTGATGGTGCGCGGCAATGGCGTTCACCACCTGCGCATTCACACCATAACGCTTGGCAAATTCCGCGCCCAGCAAGGCATGCGTACCTTCCTGGTTATGGTCCATGGCTTTCCCAAGGTCGTGCAGGAAACCGGCCTGGCGGGCTACTTCTTCATTGGCACCCAGCTCGGCCGCCAGGATCCCGGAAAGTTTGGCAACTTCAACGGCATGCGCCAACTGGTTCTGACCGTAGGAGGTGCGGTATTTTAGGCGCCCCATCATGCGCATCACTTCCGGATGCAGGCCGGTGACCCCGGCGTCAAAGGTGGCCTGTTCCCCGGCCTCAACGATTACCTTGTCGACCGCCTTTTGTTCATCATCCAGCACCTTTTCGATGTGCGCCGGATGGATGCGTCCGTCCAGGATCAGTTTCGCCAGGGCACGCCGGGCAACTTCGCGACGGACCGGTTCGAAGCAGGAGATCGTCACAGCTTCGGGTGTATCGTCGACGATGACATCCACACCGGCGGCCTGCTCGAAGGCGCGGATATTGCGTCCATTGCGTCCTACAATGCGGCCCTTCATCTCTTCATTCGGTAATGGGACCAGGGAGGTGGTGAATTCAGCCACGTTTTCTGTCGCAACACGCTGGACAGAATCGGCGATCAGCTTGCGGGCGCGCTTCTCGCCTTCCTCGCGGGCCTCGGTCTCGATCTGGCGGATGATGCGGGCCATGTCGGCACGGGCGTCCTTCTCGACTTCGGCCAACAGGATCCCGCGTGCCTGCTCTGTATTCAATTGAGCTACGCGCTGGAGCTCTTCCAATTGCTGTTCGTGCAGTTTCTCAATCTCGTTGGCGCGCCGGTCAACCGTGCTCTGGCGTTTGTTAACCGCCTGCTCACGCTGTTCCAGGCGATCCACACGCGTATCCAACTCAGCCCGGCGGTGCTGCAATCGCTCCTCCTCACGCGTCAATTCGGAGCGCAAGCGGGTGATCTCTGTCTCAGCGGCCTGGGAAATCTTCAGGGCACTATCACGTGCCTGAAGTTCGATAGTACGGGCCTGCTCACGGGCATCCGTGACCAGCTTCTCAGCCTTTTCACGCTGCTGGAGCTGGACCTTTTGGCTCTGGAGACGGTTGATGAAAAAGCCAATGGCCAGACCCACGATCAGGGTCAGCCCGGCAATCAGAACTGCAACAATGGTGTCCATGGTCATTCCTCGTTATCAGATTTACTCCCGGCGTCCGCCGTCTGGGATTCTTTCCAGACTTCAGAGACTACCGGGGCAAGGGTAGTGTAAGAGAAGCCGCGCCGGGTGAGAAAGCCACCCAATTTCTGGCGGAATTCGGGCCATTCCAAGCCTGCCAATCGCCGGCCATATTTCCGGGCAGCCTCGAAGGCCAGAGCGGTCTCGTTCACTTGTGAATCCAAAACAGACTGGACGATCTCTTCACTGAGACCTTTGCGCCGCAGCTCCATCCGCAGGGCAGATTTACCGCGCGGGCGGAAAGTGTTGCGGTTTTCAACCCATGCCTGGGCGAAAGCCTCGTCATTAACCAGGCCGGCAGCCTGAAGACGGCTCAATGTCTCTTCAACGAGCGGCTCAACGATGCCACGTTTCACAAGGTTCTGACGCACTTCCGCCGAAGAGCGCGGCCGGTAACTCAGGAAATGTAAAGCCTTCTGGTACGTGACTTCAAGCTCGTCCCCGGCTTTCAGGCTGGCAATTTTCTCATCGCTCAGTTCCTGCCCTACCTTGAGCCAGGCAGCCAGCAGGCTGGTCAGGCCGAAGGCGAACTCCCCATCCAGGTAAATATTCACCCGTTGGGGGTTCTTTTGTTGGGGCTCAATCGCCGTAATCTGTTGGACCATATATAAAAAACACAGCCTCAGGCCGCCTTTTTGCAGGGGCCACGGCTGTGGAAAAAATACCTGGAATTGCACCTGTGTTTGTCTGCTCTGCCTGCCTGATGGTTTTTATCAGGGCTATTTTTGCAGAACACCCCGCCCCGGGCAATGACACAGATAACTAATCGGTAACTGACAAAGATCCCGTTACCGCTGGCGTAAATATTGGGAGGTCAGATTCTGTTCAATAAAAAACTGTGCCAGTTATTCCAAAAGTTCATATTCAGTCCCGACACTCAGACTTCCCAAATAAATTGCCCTGATTTCGGGTCAGGGACATACCCTTGATTTTCCAGGAATTCCGTTTATAAGCCATGGCCGCTCTTGCGAGAATATTTCCCATAAAGCGGTTTCCATCCTTACGGATGTGCCTGTATTATACACGAAAGTGCCTAATGTTGCGAAATTCACAATTGGATAAAATCCTCCCGACAGGGGTGTGGAGATAAGTGCTTTGGGATTTTGTCAACACAGATAAGGTAAGGCGTTCGTTATAAAAGTGACAAAAGGAACTACCTCGCTGGAACAACCTATGCAATAATGAATATGTCCTATCGAATTTTCCCGTTATCTTTATGGAGGTCATATGCCGAAAATCACAGATCAAGAAGCCCGGGAATATCATCACCTGAATGGTAAACCAGGCAAGATTGCCGTCGTCCCGACCAAGCCGATGGACACCCAGCGTGACCTGGGCCTGGCTTATACACCCGGCGTGGCAGTCCCGGTACTGGATATCGAGAAGGATCCCGAAGCAGCTTACGAATACACTTCGAAAGGCAACCTGGTGGCGGTCCTGACCAATGGAACAGCTATCCTGGGCCTGGGCGACCGCGGTGCGCTGGCCAGCAAGCCCGTTATGGAAGGCAAGGGCGTGCTCTTCAAGCGGTTTGCAGACGTGGATGTATTCGATATTGAAGTGAACAGTCACAACCCCGACGAAGTCATCATGGTGGCAAAGCTGATCGCCCCCACCTTCGGCGGCATCAACCTGGAAGACATCAAAGCCCCAGAATGCTTTTATATTGAAGAAACCTTGAAAGGCATGCTCGACATCCCGGTCTTCCATGATGACCAACATGGCACGGCAATCATCTCCTCGGCTGCGCTTGCCAACGTACTCGAAATTGTTGAAAAGAAACACGAAGACATCCGGATGGTCATTTCCGGAGCAGGCGCCTCGGCCATCTCTTGCGCCAAACTGGCCATGCGCTGGGGGGTAAAACGCGAACACATCATGATGCTGGATAGTAAAGGCGTCATCTACAAAGGCCGCACAGAAGGGATGAACAAGTACAAGGAAGAATTTGTAATCGACACCGACTGCCGCACCCTGGCGGATGCAGTGCGCGGTGCGGATGTGTTCTACGGGCTCTCGATCGCCAATGTTCTAACTCCCGAGATGGTCAAGTCAATGGCGAAGAACCCCTTCATCTGCGCCATGGCGAACCCGGATCCCGAGATCCGCTATGAACTGGCCAAGGAAGCCCGCCCGGATGTGATCGTGGCGACCGGCCGTTCAGATTATCCAAACCAGGTCAACAACGTGCTGGGGTTCCCATTCATCTTCCGCGGTGCGCTGGA
>JADGQB010000354.1 GCA_017882145.1 Anaerolineales bacterium | reverse complement strand
ATCGCGGGGCTTCTTTTTTAAGCCAAGTTTCTCGAAGATGATATCAAAATAATGTGGGGAGCGAACCAAACCACCGACGTCGAAGAGGCTGGCGCCGCCGCGGCTGTTATAGTTGCCATAACCCAGGAACATAAATTGCTTTTTGGGCGGTTTGGATTCTGATTCGTCCGGGTCGTACTTGCTCTTGACGTTCATCGCACGCCTCCTTGCTCACAAAGACTATTCTACCTTCATTTTTTATAGTCAAGTGAGGGCGATTGTAATCAGTCTCGCTTCAGGCTGTTAGTCATCATGAAAAAGGGTAATTCTATAATCCAAGCCGCGCCAGCTGTGCCCCCTGCTCCCATAACAGGGCGATCAAGAGGACAATACTTGCTCCAATGCCAATGCCGAATAAAGGATGGAAATAGACGGTTAGCATTACAAGCGAGACAATAGCACCGATCAAGGCAAGCGAGCGCCACCAGGTGTGAGGAACCACCAACCCGAAAGCGCCAAGCCCAGCAGCCACCACAGTTATTCCTGCGATCAGCCAGAGGAAGCCACCCGCCCTGGCTAAAAGGGTTCGCTCAACACCTAACGGTGCCAGCAGCCAGGATTGACCTAAATTAGCCGGCCACCAGTTGAGCCAGGATGGGTTTTGGAGGCCTCCGATAGGGTTGAAGCTGCCGGAAGACTGTCCGGCGACAATCAAACCATGGACGATGAGAAGGACAGCGATTAAGATTTTCATATAGTTTTCTCCTTTAAAGCTTATGCTTTCGGCAAAAGCACGAATTGTTTACAGGTTGAATAAGGTTACTGGCTGTTTTTCAACAGATTCAAGTTGTTTTGCAGGAACTGTGTGATCTCCAGCTTAACTTCTTCGGTATGCCCTAACATCAGGTGACCACCATCCGGTATGGCAACCAGGCGGGCACCTGGAATTCGCTCAGCCAGTGAGCGGGCATTTTCGTGAAGCGCCGCCGGATCATCGACCGCACTGATGACCAGGGTAGGTGTCTTGACCTGTTCTAAGGGATAATTGTTTATTTCATGGTTGCCGAAATAGGTGTCGAAAACCATGCCATTTGCGCGACGGCTGGAGGGCAGCACACTTAGCCCAGCTTGCCTGACGTCGGCAGCCATCTGATCAGTTAATGGGAGTTCTTTCGGAACAAACATGGAGATCATATTTGTTCCGACCAGCCAGTACAGGAAGTCGCTGCCAAGTACGGCTCGGAATACCGGCTGGGGAGGTAACTTGACCTCAACTTTTCCGGGGGCATTCGGCGAATGCAGAACCATAGCGGACAGGCGGCCTGGGTAGCGCAGGGCAAACTGGATGGAGGATGTGACCCCGGCCGAGGTAGTAAATATTGCAACCTGCTGGATCCCCAGGGCATCCAGCAGGCAGGCATATGCATCGGCTTGCTGGTCTGGGGCAGCCCCGGCTGGCAGCGGCGAGCCAAGGTACCCAAACCGAGATGGGGCGATAATCTGGAACCCTTCGCCCAGGTAGGTTTCGGCCAGCGATAAGCCCTGGTCAAAACCACCTCCGTTGCCATGAATAGACAGGATCGGGTAGCCAGTTCCAGTTCGAGCGTATTCGATTGGACCGCAATCTGTCATGACCACCTGGCTGCCCAGGCTATCGATGTGCTCCTGGACGGCGCGGATCTCACTGCGGTAGCGCACTGTGACCGCTACTCCCACAGCGGCGACACCCAGCAGTACAATAAAAAGACCAGTTAAGAATTTATCCATGGAAATCCTCCTTACTCCTTATCTGATTGTTGGGTGGATGGGCTACTGCTGTTAATCGAGATCAACCCATGGGCGATGAGAAGGACAGCGATTAAGATTTTCATTATATTTTCTCCTTTCCTAAATAGAAACAAGCTCATCCGGTGAAAGGCTGATCATTCAACGACCAGTTTTCAAAAGGCCTGAGATTCATTGAGCCTCCTTCCATATTTCGGCCCGGGAATTTGACCCTGCCACAGAAGCGCCAATTTGCGCCGTGCTCGATGAAGTCTCGATTTGACTGCTTTGGCAGTCAGGTCGAGCGATCGGGCGATCTCAGCATCCGAGCAACCATGCCAGTAGTACATGACAACCGCGGCCCGGTCTACGGCATCCAGCCCAACGAGTAAATTCTGGATTTGCCTGCGCTGCTCGCTGTATATGACTTCAGATTCTGGATTGGGTGCGGCAGGATCGGGGAGATCGAAGCTGCCCTCTTCTTCGGGGCCAATTGAAAAACTCGAAAACCTGGCGCGCCTGAGGCAGTCAATGCAGTAGTGCGCGGCAATGGACAGCAGCCAGGTCGCGAACGGACGGAGAGGATCATAATGAGAGAGATACTGGTAAGCCCGCAGAAAGGTTTCCTGCGCGGCATCTTCGGCGGCCTCGGGCTCGCCCAACATCCGGTAGCACAGGTTATAGACTGGCCGTTGATAAGCTTCCACCAGACGGGTAAAAGCCTCGTCATTGCCTTGCTGCGCACGGGCGATCCAGACCAGCTCTTCGTTCATGGCATCTCCTCGGAATTATTACGCTCCATCACAGGTTGGATTGGTTCCTTCATGAGGTTTAATTAGGGCAGCAATAGTGGATACGAGAGCTTTGGATGGGCCGCCTTTTGTGAAAAAGGCATCGGCCCCAGCGGACAATGCTGCAGTTTGATACTCAGGGTACATCGAATAGAGAATGATCCTGATACGTGGGGAAACCGCTTTTAATAAGTGAGTCGCCTCAAGTCCATCACACTCAGGCATCAGCACATCCATTACCACGATATCCGGATTATTAATCCTGACCTGGTTTACCGCCTCTTTTCCATTAGAAGCTTGGAATATTATGATCTGAGGAAAGTCTATTACCAATAATGCGCTCAGGCTCTGGCGTGCACGGGGTTGATCATCCACAATAAGAAGTTGAAACGGTTTTTCCATGAATTTCCTCGAAACTGAAATGGTATTTCTTCTAGCATCAATAGGATAACAAATAGGCACCGTTTTGCCATCGGAGGGAACTTGAATATCCGCGTCATAAAAATTGGATGATTTATTTTTCCATTTACTCGTAGTTAGCATATAGGGTAGCTAGTCAAAATGACGTAGACATGGCATTCCTGTTAAATAAATAAGGACCACAAATTTTGCGGTCCTTAAAAGAGTTTATTCGAGATGTTTGATTGGGTCACCAGATAGAATTTAATAGTTGTTTATTGCAGGGGCATCCTCCAACGAAGCTAACCCTCATTTTTAAGGCTTATTCGTCAGATAGAAGATATTTATAAGTTCGACAACCTTACACCTAAAACTAACATCCATTGTAAGAAACCGCCGATCGTGATCCGTTCCATTAGACCTAGAATGGGGCTGTTGGTAGCCCCGGTATAAGCGGTCAATCCACCAGAGATAAAAACAATCCCCAGGGAGATGAAGGAATACCAGACATAGCTTGCCATCCCTGGCTGCCCGCGGAACCAAAGACCCAACAAAAGCATCGCCAGCATGGTGGTGAGAGAGCTGAGACCTGCCAGGATGATATGAATTTTGCCGGTTGTGGTGGCAGGGGTTCCACGGACATCTTGAGGAAAAAAGATGGTCAGCATGCCAAATATCGCCTCGGCAATCAAAACGATAGCCCCATTATTCCCAATATCAGTTGCCGCCGGAGGACTTTTCACCCGGATGAATATCAGCAACCCAACCGCAAAGGCACCTGTAAGGAGGTTGTAAATGGCGAACAGTGGGTTGAGGAGGCCTTTGTTAGGCGCTCCGGTCTCGATCAGCTCACTGACGAAATTTCCAATATGACTGTATCCTGGGCGAATTCCAGCGCCAAAAATCACCGCAACCACATAAGCCACGGCAGCAAAGATCCCACAAACCAATAAACCTCGAAAGTCCATCTGGCTTCCTTAGGTTTAAGTCATGATATCCAGGTTGTTATGGCATCGATTTTCTGTGGACTAGCGGCGGAGGTTGACAACCGTGAT
>JADGQB010000353.1 GCA_017882145.1 Anaerolineales bacterium | reverse complement strand
ACCGAGATGGGCCGCCAGCCATTTATCGTCTATGGGCTGCTCAAGACCGAGGATGCCATATCCCCCGGGCTGAGCAGTGGCATGATTTTATTCAGTTTGATCGGTTTCGCCCTGATCTACACTGCCTTGATGGGTGCGGATGTCTACCTGCTGGCCAAATTCGCCAAAGCCGGTCCGTCCGACTCCGAATCAGAATCGGCGGAAGCCGAATCCGCGGAAACTGAATAAGACGGGAGCTGAAATATGGATCTCAACATTGTCTGGTTTATCCTGATCGCGGTCCTGTACGTCGGGTTCTTCTTTCTCGAAGGTTTCGATTTCGGGGTGGGCATGCTCCTGCCTTTCCTGGGCAAGAACGATTCCGAACGCCGGGCGATCATTAATACCATCGGCCCGCACTGGGACGGGAACGAAGTCTGGCTGATCACTGCCGGCGGGGCGACTTTTGCGGCCTTCCCGCGCTGGTACGCCACCATGTTCAGCGGATTCTATCCGGCGCTCTTCCTGCTCCTGTTTGCCTTGATCGTGCGCGGCGTTTCCTTTGAGTTCCGCAGCAAAATCGCCGCCCTGAAATGGCGCAGTTTCTGGGATTGGGCGGTTGCCATCGCCAGTTTTCTGGCCGCCTTCCTGTTGGGCGTCGCCTTTGCCAACCTGGCCAAGGGCGTTCCGATCGACGCCAAGATGACCTACACCGGCACGTTCTGGACACTGCTCAACCCGTATGGCTTGATCGGCGGATTTTCCAACGCCGCCGGGTTTCTCCTGATCGGTGCGATCTTCTTGAGCCTGAAGACCAGCGGGGAATTAGCCGAACGGGCGCATGCGGCTGCCCGCCGCCTTTGGTACCCGGCCGTGATCCTGATCTTCGCCTTGTTGGTGACCACTTACTTCTACACCGACATCCTGGTCCATTTGGGTGTCGATCCCGGAGTAATTCCGATCGCGGCTTTTGCGGCGCTGCTCCTGACTGGATATTTTATCTACCGGAACCGGAATGGTTGGGCATTTGCCATGATGGGCACCCACCTGGCCCTGACGCTGGTCTCGTGCTTCCGGATCATGTTTCCGCGCGTAATGATCTCCAGCACCGATCCGGCTTTCAGCCTGACCATCTACAATGCCTCTTCTTCGCCTTACACCCTTGGCGTAATGTCCATCATAGCCTTGATCTTTGTGCCGGTCGTTCTGGCGTACCAGATCTGGACCTACTGGGTCTTTCGCAAACGTGTGGGCTCCGACCCGGAAAAATTGACCTATTGATTTGGGATCGGATCTTCAGCAATGGAAACATCAAAAGGGCGCCCGTGGCGCTCTTTTGAATAACACCTCAAAATTACTTTATGGTTTTATGCAGATATAATACATTATAATTATCTTAATAATTTCCTTCGATCCATAGCGGAAAGCAATTATCATGCCTGAACATGTTCTCGTCACGGGAGCCACCGGGTATATCGGAGGACGGCTTGTGCCCCGCTTGCTCGAAGCCGGGCATAAGGTCCGTTGTTTCGTGCGTGACTCCGGACGTCTGCGCGATTATTCTTGGGCCGCGCAGGTTGAGATTGCCCAGGGGGATGCATTGGACGCCAATTCGCTGGTTAATGCCATGCAGGGCATAACAACTTCCTATTATCTTATTCACGGAGTGCAGGGCGACCGGGCGGATGCCGGGCGTGACCTGAACGCCGCCAGTAATTTTGCCTCAGCCGCCGAAATGGCCGGCGTACAACGCATCATTTATTTCGGCGAACTGGTCGACCCCACCGGCGATCTTTCCCCCTACCTGCGTTCGCGCAATGAGACCGGACATGTCCTGCGTTTGGGCCGTGTCCCGGTAACTGAATTCCGGGCAGGTATGGTGGTCGGCTCGGGCAGCGTCCTGTTCGAGATGCTGCGCTATACGGCCGAACGCCAGCCGGTATTTATCTGCCCGCGCTGGTTTTTTTCCATCGCCCAGCCGATTGCCATCCGGAATGTACTCGACTACCTGACTGCTGCCTTGCATACCCCTGAAAGCCTCGGCAAGTTGATCGAAATTGGCGGCGCCACCCGCCTGACCTATGCCCAGATGCTGCTGGCTTACAGCCGGGAGCGCGGCCTGCAGCGCATATTAATCCCCTCCCCCTTTTATACCCCGCGTCTTTCGGCCTACTGGGTACACATGGTCACACCGCTCCACTGGCGCGTGCTCCTGCCGCTGATCGAAGGCCTGCACTCCGAAAGCGTTGTGCACGACGACCTGGCCCGGCGGCTCTTCCCCGCCATCCAGCCATTCGATTTTCAGACGGCCCTGCATCTGGCGCTTGGACGCCTCTCCAACGATGATGTGGAAACTTCCTGGAGCGATGCCCTGGTAGTCACGCAGGGCGATAACCGCCCCTATACCCTGACCACCACCGAAGGGATGATGCTCGAACGGCGCCGCATTGTTTTACAACTGCCTGCGGCACCCGTTTTTTGCGCCTACGCCGGCCTGGGCGGGGAGCGCGGCTGGCTCTATCTGAATTGGACCTGGCAGGTGCGCGGTTGGATCGATAAACTGGTCGGCGGCGTGGGCCTGCGGCGTGGGCGCCGTCACCCGGACGATATCCGGGTGGGCGAGGCGCTGGATTTTTGGCGTGTCGAGGCAGTCGAACAGGATCGGCTCATGCGCCTGCGGGCTGAAATGAAAGTGCCGGGCAAGGCCTGGCTGGAATTCCAATCCATCCCACAGTCGGATGGGTCCACCCTGCTGACCCAGAGTGCCTATTTTGCACCACGCGGCCTGGCAGGTTTCCTCTACTGGTACCTGCTTTATCCCATCCATGGTTTCATTTTTAGTGGATTGATCCGTAAAGTGGCCGGACGGGCCCAGCAGTTGGCCCAGGCTTAGGGTTCGCTGTGACTCCTGGCAAACTGGTTTTGGTTACCGGGGTGACCGGTTATATCGGTGGATGTTTGGTGCCGCGCTTGCTTGAAAAAGACTACCGTGTGCGCACGCTGGCTCGCGACCCGCAACGCCTGTCCGGTCGTCCCTGGTTTGCACAGGTTGAGACGGTTCACGCAGATATTCTCTCGCCCGAAAGCTTGCATCAAGCCATGCAGGGGGTTTTTACGGCCTATTATCTTATCCACAATATGACCAACGGGCCGGGATATTTTGAAAAGGAAATCGATTCGGCCCGTAATTTTTCTGCTGCAGCCCTCGCTGCTGGAGTTCAGCATATCATTTACCTGGGCGGTCTGGCCGATCCACAGGAAGATATTGGCCAGCATTTGCGTTCGCGCATACAGACCGGCGTTGCTCTTCGCCAGGCGGGCGTGCCGGTGACGGAATTCAGGGCCAGCCTGATCATTGGCCCGGGCAGTATTTCCTTTGAGATGATCCGCTATCTAACCGAACAACTCCCCATCCTGGTTGGTTCTCCATGGATAAATAATCGCACCCAGCCGATTGCCATTCAAAATGTATTGGATTATCTGCTGGCCGCGTTGGAAAATCCGGATAGCCACGGGAAGATCTATGAGATTGGAGGCAGGGATATCCTGACTTATGCCGGGACGATCTCCGTCTATGCGCGTTTGCGTGGCCTGAAGCGTCGCGTCATCGTTATACCCGGTTTGCCTGTAGACCTCATGGCCCGTTTCGTAGGCTTGTTGACGCCAATTCCAACCCGTATCGCCGGCCCATTACTCGAAGGTATGTGCAGTGACAGTGTGGTCCAGGATGAGTCCGCCAGGCGGGATTTTCCCCAGATCCATTCCATTGACTACGAAACCTCTGTCTCGATGGCTTTGGAGCGTCTTTCCCCAGGTTATCTCGAAACTGGTTGGGAAAACGGAGCTTCATCGTTTAGAATAAAACAAGCTGGTTTCTTCATCGAAGGTCAACGCATCCGGCTCGCCATTCAGCCTGGCGCGGCTTTTCGCGTCATAACCGGCCTGGGAGGCAGGGCCGGGTGGCTGTATCTGAATCCGCTGTGGAAATTGCGCGGTTTCTTTGACCGGCTGGTCGGAGGTCCGGG
>JADGQB010000100.1 GCA_017882145.1 Anaerolineales bacterium | reverse complement strand
GGGGACACCGTTGTCGCGGCGTGCCAGGTTGCCAAGATAGACCGTGCGCGCTTCATTCTGCAGGAGCGCCAGAGTTTGAACGCTAGGATCATAGCCGGTCGCCGCCCGAACCGATGAAGCAACCAGGATGACAATCAAAAGAAAACCCAATCCAATGATTACATACCCGCTAGGTCTCCCCCTTTTTTGTGCCAGTTTCTTTTGTTGCTCCCAGGCAGGATCATATTTTGGAGCTCCGAGGTATTTATGTTTCGTAAACATTGGCTTCCCTTGTTATTCAAACGATCAAAAAAAATTATGTACAGAGTGCAGGAAGATGTGAATACATGCTTGAGTGATTAGCGCCAAACAGTTTGGCCTCGAGTAGCACACGCGAATTGCAGCCTCACCGACCGGCCTAGTGAAACTCTTTTACTAATTATTGCACTTTTCTGCCAAAGCAGCCCGCTTCAGCGGGCTTTGCCTCTGAGCCGGGGACTTAAGTCCCCCGGCGTTCGGTATTCTAATCATGCCGCCAATTCTGGTCAAACACTTTTGTCTTAATGGATAAGAACCAGGACTTGCAAGAGCCTGTATCAGGCTGCTGTGCTTATTTCCGGAAAGGAATTTTCGAGACGCGAACGATAACATCATGAAAATCAAGATACTGAAGCATGTCGTTAATGGCTGCCTCGCGGGTTTCAGTATGACTTCCTGGTCCTATAATAATCTCTTGAAGGCACTCTGGCGGGAAGGAAATAACCAAATATGCGATCGGTCCCATCGAAGATGGCCGGAACTGAATTGCAGCGCCTTGTTCTTTTAGATCATAAACCGCTAACTGTTTTAACATTCGCCACTCGCGCTCTTCAGTGAAGCCTGGATGCTTCACCCTCGCTAATCGTGGGAGTAGCCACTGGGATGCGTGCCACTCCGCAACCCCTGGATGAGCAGTAGGTTCAGATGCCCAGTAGAGTTCGTTCTTAAAGTACTCTGATGGTTCTGGGATACCGTATTGTACTGGGCAGGTCTCACCAAAATCGAGAGCTTGTAATTGTGCGGTGTCAAAGCCTAGTGCATAGCCTTGATCTGCCCCATAACCACGCCATTGGCTTAACAAGTCGCCTTCCTCGCAGAAGCAAGCAATGAATACTCGAAAGTTGTCTAATGAGGGTCCAGCGATTCTATAGGTGTGGCCGAGCTTTAGCTTTTCTACTTCATCGAAATAAATATTTCGCCCATACGACAGCTCAGTTCCGTCGTTTAGGTATCGGCAATCCGATGCCCATAGTTCACGGCGTGTGGCAATACCGATTAAACCAGAGACCGTTGTGTAGTGATAGATCATGAAATTATTTGTCATAATGATGTCCTCTTAAACCAAGGGAAGACTAACGGATGGACTCAGCCCTAGTTGCGGAACCAGCGAGATTCTTTCTAGATCATTGCAATTCTGGCAAATCGCGCTAATGTAATGGATAAATCCGTATACCAATAAATCTCACCCTTCGATAACTATACATCGATTCTACCAAGCATACAAGCATTTATTGAGCACTTGAAAAAACATGCGACCCGACCGAGGCCTGAGACAGGTATCCGGGCAAAAAAACGCCAGCCCTGCACGAGGACTGGCGCTAAGGATCCACTTATATCTATTCTTTTTAAATTACTCGACCACCTTTCGATTAAGGGTCGGGTCGATGAAGATCCAATTCTTGCCATGGATCCGCCCCCAGCCATCACATTCTTCAAAGATTGGAACGATTTTCCCATTCGGAATGATATCGACCGGCGGGTCGAAATTATCACCCGGACCCGAGCGCACCCTCTGTCCAATGCAGATGATCTTGACGCTGTAGAGCGGCGGCGGGTCAGGCAGTACCGGATCGCCGATGCCGATCAACGGGAAGATGCCGGAGCGGTCGGGGTTTCCTTCCAGGGTGGCATCCGTCCAGGCCTTCCAGAAGATATCGATCGGGTAGGCGCTGGCCTCGCCTTTGGTTCCGGTGTAATACGGATCGTTGACATAAATATAGCCGGGGTCCACGCCGACGACCACCGCGTAATGCGACGACTTGAAGTTGCTGAACTGCGTCAGGTTGTTCTCGACCAGGCGCCCATAATTGATCAATGCGATGACCGGCTTGTGCTCGCGCATGCATTTGAACAGCAGGGCGTCGTCGAATGGATTCTTGTAGTCGGTGGCAATGCCGTGGGCGGTCAGGACAGCCCGGATCTGGGAGACCCACAGCGGCTCATTCTTCCGGTTGGGATTGGCCTCGGAATAGAAATCATCCACGGTCATGACGAGCTCAGGTTTGTAGGTTTTGAGCACCATCAGGCCGGCTGCCGCGCCGCAGTCGTCCATGTTGGCATCTGCTCCTGGTCCCAGTTGTGAGAAATAGGGCGCCTGCAGCAGGGTCGCAGGGCGCAGGGGGTAATCCAATTCCTTGTCGAAGGATTCTTTGGTGTCTAAATTGGAGATACGGTAATTGATCATACAGCCTCCTCGGACACAATTAA
Organism: Anaerolineales bacterium; assembly: GCA_017882145.1. Taxonomy (GTDB): domain Bacteria; phylum Chloroflexota; class Anaerolineae; order Anaerolineales; family Villigracilaceae; genus UBA877. The sequence goes on along the minus strand of JADGQB010000100.1, from coordinate 9,589 downwards.
AAGAATATTACTGACAATTATACTCAATTTACTCATAATTGTTGATGAGTGACAGAAGGGCCCAAAAGTCCCAAAGGAAGCTGGTAAGGTACGGTTTGCAATTCTCTCAAAATTGCTTGACAACTCAGAACATTTGTTTTATGTTTATACCGCTGGTCACGTGTTCCCTTGTGGACCCCGCACCTTAAAATTCGAAATTTTCCTCGCCTCCCGCTGCTCCTCCGCTCTGCCTTTCCCCAAAAGGCACTCGTTCCTCTCTCGTTCCGCGCAACGAGTGCCCGATTCACCCAAAGTATCCTGATTTCCTTACCGGAAACTATTCGTTTTTTTTTCGATACGCGGAACGAAACTTGCCTCCGCCAGGGGATCTCGTCCCCTTCTGTACCCCTCAGGGGCGACTGGGGATCTCGTCCCCGCCTGCACCCCGCAGGGGCGATAGGGGATCTCGTCCCCGGTAGGGGATACCCTCCCGACCTGCCCCGCTTCTCTCAGGGCTCCTTCGAGCTACTTTTGGGATCTTCTTTCTTACTCAGTATTATTTCATTCATTGACTTTCACCTTTCAGCTTTCACCTTTTAGCTTCGAGCTTCTCTTTCCTGTCGTTTCCATCGTTTGGGCCAGCTCCCCTCGCAATCTCGCACCTTTCAACCTTCATCTCATGATAATATTGTCTGGACAGATAAAATCATTCGACACTATGCACACGAAGGACTCAAAGGAAAGATTTTCAACCGTTCTTAAACCGTCGTGTCCTTGGTGTCCGCCTGTCCCCGCACTTTGGGGATTGTGTTTATATTCTTTTTACATTGATGGGACCTCCCATGCCACCTCGTATTGAATCCTTCCTCTCCGCCCGCCTGCACCTCTCCCCTCAGATCGCCGGCGACCGCATCTATTTCGTCAGCAGCCTCTCCGGGCGCCTGAGCCTGTATGCCATGTACTACGGCGGCTCCGTCCCCGAGCCGCTCCTGCCGCCGCACATCGCCATGCCCAACCCGGAGCTGGTCGACGGGCGTTCGTTTTTTGTCTTCCCCCATTTGGATCAGATCCTGGTCATGCTCGACCGGGATGGCGACGAGAATTACCAGCCCATGCTGATCCCCATCCAGGGCGGCTTCCCCGAACCCGCCTTCGACAATTTCTTCGAAAAGCACCGCGTTCATCTGGGCAATTGTGATATCGACCAGGGCATCCTCTATCTGAATGCCGAGCGCCGTGACCGGCCGCTTCTGGAGGCCTACCGCGCCGACCTGCGCACCAATCAACTCGAAAAGCTGGCTGAATCCGAATGGAGTTCCATTCCTTCCGGGCTGCTCGAGGATCACTCGAAGGTTTTCATTACCGACGGCTACACGGTAGGCGACAGCGTGCTGTACCTGCTGGAAAACGGCCGCAAGCGCCTGCTGCTGGGCAAACCGCTCGACCAGCGCAAGCCAGGGGAAACCGTTCCTTTGAATGGTCTGGGTTCCAGCGAGTTCACGCCTTCCGGCACCGGCGCCCTGCTCGTCACCGCTCTCTTCGATGATAAATACAGCCTGGGGGTCATCGATTTCGCCGCGCCCGGCCAGGTCCAGCCGGTCAAACTGGAAGGCCTGCTCCATACCGGCGTGGGCGAGCTGAAGGATTTTTCGCATTTGCGCGGCGTGCATTACGCCGTTCACTTTAATATCGATGGCTGTTCCTGGCTCTACGAGGGCCTCTATAACGAGCAGAAGCGCCTGATGAGCCTCCGGCATGTCATCGTCGGGGATGGCGATCTCACCAGTGGCGTGCTGCAGCATTACTACTACGATAAAACCGGCGACCGCTTCGTTCTGTCGTTTTCCACCGCCACCAGCCCCACCCAGATCTATACCGTCGAAGCCAAAGACCGCATGACCATCGTCATGCACACCGAGGAGAAGCTCCTGGGCATCCCGGAGGAACAGCTATCTAAAGGCGAGGATGCCTCTTTCGTCTCCTTCGACGGCACGCGTGTCTCAGCCCGCCTGTACCTGCCGGCGGAATCGCTTGGCTACCAGGGTGTGCGCCCGCTGGTTTATTACATTCACGGCGGGCCGCAGGGCCAGGAGCGCCCGGATTTTGCCTGGTTCTCGATGCCGCTCATCCAGTTCCTGGCCTTGCGCGGCTTTGCCGTCTTCGTGCCGAATGTGCGTGGCTCCACCGGCTACGGCTTGAATTACACCAGGCAGGTCGATCAGGATTGGGGCGGGCAGGACCGCCTCGACCATGTGCATGCCATGACCAGGGTTCTCCCCAAAGATAAGCGCCTGGATGTGAAGCGTGCCGCAGTGGTGGGCCGTTCCTATGGCGGCTACATGACCCTCATGCAGGCCGGGCGGCACCCTGAGCTCTGGTCGGCCGCCTGTGACATGTTCGGTCCTTACGACCTGTTGACCTTTTTTAACCGCATTCCCGAGACCTGGAAACCCTATTTCAGGATCGCCCTCGGCGACCCGGATACCTCCGATGGGCGCCACTTTCTGATCGAGCGTTCCCCTAAAAATTACCTGAAAGCGCTCGCCTGCCCGATGCTCGTGATCCAGGGCCGCAACGACCCGCGCGTGGTTGCCAGAGAGTCCGAGGACCTGGTGGCCGACCTCCGGAAAAAAGGCAAGGATATCCAGCTCCTGGTCTTCGAAGATGAAGGCCACGATGTCCTCAAATACGCCAACCGCCTCACGTGCTACAATGCCATCGCAGATTTCTTTGCGAAATATCTGAAACCCTAAAGAAATCTCAACACAAAGGACACGAAGGACGCAACGTTTTTAATACCTTAAATAACTCCTTCGTTTACTTTGTGACCTTTGTGTTTAGAAGGTTTTTATGCCCTGGAATTTAAATACCACTCACTCCCAGCCCGGTGACCTGGCCCTCCTGGTGGGCCTGCGTCACAAACATTTCATCATCCCGCTCATCCCGGGCGGCACTTTCCACACCCATCGCGGCATCGTGAACCACGATGAGCTGATCGGCAAGCCCTGGGGCAGCCAGGTCTTCAGCCACCAGGGCAGCCCCTTTTTTATGCTCCAGCCTTCCCTGGCGGATCTTTTGGTGGATCTGAAACGCAGCACACAGATCATGTACCCCAAGGATATCGGCTTCATTCTCACCAGCATGTCGGTCGGGCCTGGCCAGACCGTGCTCGAAGCCGGCACCGGTTCCGGTTCGATGACCGTCGCCCTGGCCTATTCCGTCGGTCCGCAGGGTCACGTGGTCACCTACGAACGCCGCCCCGAATTCCAGACTCTGGCGCGTAAAAATCTGGAACGGCTCGGGCTGGATGGGCGCGTCGATTTCAAGCTGGGCGATATCGCCGACGGTTTTACCGAAACGAACGTGGATGCCATCTTCCTGGATGTGCCCAATCCGTGGGATTACATCCGCCAGGCGCGTGCTGCCCTCAAGCCGGGCGGCTTCTTCTGCAACCTGGTGCCCACCTTCAACCAGGTGGAAAAACTGCTCTATTCCCTGCGTCGTGAAAGCTTTGCCTTTATCGAAGTTTGTGAGCTCCTGATGCGCTATTACAAACCCGAGCCAACCCGCCTGCGCCCGACCGACCGCATGATCGCCCACACCGGTTTCCTCATCTTTGCCCGCCGCATCGAGCCCAGTGAGGATATTCGAGCGCGGGTCTTGCTGGAGGAGCAGGGGGCTGAGGTCGTGGAAGAAAAAAGCGGCGAAGATCTGCCTGAATGAACGCATCTTGGTTTGTGTCATTGCGAAACCGGCGTTCCGACCGAAGGGAGGCCGGTTGAAGCAATCTCCTCGTCATATCTGAGGATTGCTTCGCTAAAAAACGGCTCGCAATCACATCTCGAACGGACTTTGCAAACACCTTGGGTCTTGCCTTCCGAATGACTCGCAATTGAAATCTTTACGAATTGATTTGCCTGTACAATGATAAGGTGGGTACCATTAAATCGACCGTCGCGCTCATCCTTGCCGGAGGCTTTGCCGGGGATTTTTCCACTGGAAGTGCTCCAATTTTTAAAGCCTGTCTGCCTGTCAATGGCCGGCCGGTTGTAGAGTATGTCATCCGCGCCCTGGAAGGATCCAATGTCGAGAAGATTTTTATCGCCCAGGAAGAAGGTGCCAACCTCCAGGAGCGGTTCGTCACCAATGACAAATGCATCTTCTATACAAAAAAGAACCATCCCGCTTCGATCGGTCTGAGCATGTTGTCTGCCTTCGAGCATGTAGCCGGGTACTACGGCAATTTGGAGCTCAGTCAGAAGATGATCCTGGTTGTGCCTTGCGATACGCCCTTGGTCACGAAGGAGAACTTCAATAACCTGATCGAACAGGCGGCCGCTAAAAACGCAGATGTGCTGATCACGATCATTGCCGCCCAGCACCTGGAGGAGCGCTTTCCGCATAGACCTTTTCGCAGCGTTTATCTGTCTGACTACATGGCAAAATATACACTGCAGAATGTGATTTTTATCAACGGTGATTTCGTCCGCTTTGATCCGTCTGCAGAGCCGGGCAAGCTGAAATTCTCCTTCCGCGGTTGGGACGAAGCAGTATTTAAGCGGGTGCAGGATGGCATCACCAGCATCGATGAGCTCCGCCACCAGGCTCACTTTCACAATAAATTATTCCTGGCCTGGTTGCTTACCAAGGGTTACAGCTCTTATATTTTCAAGTTGTTGTTTAGCGTGGTTTTCAGGCGCCTGACCATGGCCAGGGCGATGCAGCTTCTGAGCGCCGCCGACCATATGCGGGCCGGCTATATCGAATCCAAGGAAGTGGAATTCTCTGCCGATATCGACCGGCCGGAGGATTTCCAAATGCTGCTGGGCACCCCCTGGCAGGCTGCAGGCTGACAGACTCTCTGGATTTGTACTATTCCCTGGCATGCGGAGGCAAACTTGCCATTCGGAACCGATGCTCCCTTTTTGATCGAAGCCGCCGGACTGGAGAAAGTCTACCAGCGCGGCGATGAGGGCGTTGTTGCCCTGCGCAATGTGAACCTGTGGGTGCTGCCCGGGGAATTTGCCGTCATCATCGGCCCGAGCGGCAGCGGCAAATCGACCTTGCTGCACTTGTTGGGCGGGATTGACCGACCCACGCATGGGCAACTGCACGTCAACGGAGTCGACCTGGTGGCTGCCAGCGAAGCCGCTCTAACCCGCTTCCGGCGTGACAACATCGGCTTCGTCTTCCAGTTCTACAACCTGTTGCCCTCCTTGAATGCCCTGGATAACGTCATCCTGCCCCTGTTGGCCAAAGGGCTGGGCTGGAAAGCTGCCCGCGCACGCGGCGCGGATATGCTCGCACAGGTGGGCCTGAGTCACCGCCAGAAGCACACTCCCGCTCAGCTTTCCGGCGGGGAACAGCAGCGCGTCGCCATCGCCCGTGCCATGCTGCTCGAGCCCTGTGTCGTCCTGGCGGATGAGCCCACTGGCGACCTGGACAGCGCCTCGGCCAACTCCATCATAACCTTGATGGTCGAGCTAAACCAACGCCTGGGCGTTACCTTCATCGTTGCCACCCATAACCTGAACCTGTTGCGCGTGGCCAGCCGCACCTATGAAATGGCGGATGGCCAGGTGATGTTCGCACCTGCAGGCTGATTATGTTCGCTTTGGGCTATTTCACCTATAAGGACCTGGTTCACGATCGCTGGCGCAGCCTGATGACGGTTATCAGTCTGGCAGTCGTCGTGGCTGGCTACCTGTTGTTATCTTCCTTATCACGCGCTTTCCTTACGGCTGGCAAACAGACCCGGGTTACCCAAAATCTGGTGATCCTCTCCGCGGATGCCATCGATCCCATGGAAAGTTCTCTGGACGGGGATGTTCTTCAGGTCGCCCGCGCGCTTGCCCCGGACCAGATCCAGCGTGTTTTCCCGACCCTGTTTCGTCACATGGAAATCGCCGATAGTATCCTGCAGGTCCGCGCAGTCCCGTTGGAGGAAATGCCGGCTGCCCTGAACCTTACCCTGCTGCAGGGCAGTTGGCCATCCGGCTCGCAGCAGGTTGTGGTCGGTGAGGAAATCGCCCGGGCTGGATCTTGGACGATCGGATCGACTGTAAATATCTATGGCACGGATTTTCAGGTGACCGGTCTGGTACGCGCCGCGGATACCAATCTGGCTGCGATCTGGATGAGCTACCCCGAAGGCCAGCGCCTGTTTGGCATGCGGCATGGTTTCCAGGTGGGCTACCTGGCATTGGCCCCTTCCGCCGACCCCGAAAGCGTGCGCCTCAGCCTGCAAGCCGATCCCCGCATTGCCTCTGACTACACCCTCTATCTCGAGAATGCGGTCAGTGAAGGGCTGAACCAGGTCAACCACAACCTGGTCACTCTCAGCAGCCTCATGGCAATTGTCTCGCTGCTGGCCATCACCTTTGGGATCTATAACTCCACCAGCTTGAGCCTGGCCGAGCGCAGCTACGAGATCAACCTGTTGCGTGTGGTCGGCTTCACCCAGGCCAGGCTGCGCGGCTTTCTATTTGCACGTGCTTTGGTGTTAACCCTGGCAGCCTACAGCCTGGGCTGGCTGGCATTGGACTGTTATTTTATATATCGTAATTCGTATGCCCCGCTGGGAATTTCGGAAATGCCGCTCAACTTAAGCCTGACTGCCTCCACCAGCCTGCTCGGGTTGGGGCTGTCGACTGCCTTCGCCTTTCTGGGCGTCTGGCTGACCTCCCGCCGTCTTGCGATGCTGAACCAGTTGAAGGGCAGCGATTGAGCATGGCCTGTATCCTGGTGACCCTCAGGCTTGGCCTGCATGACTTGTTCAGCCACCGCCGGTTGGCGTTGGTCATGGCGCTCTCCATCGCGATTGCCTTCGGCATGCTGGCCATCCTGGAAGTCTACCGCACCGGCGTGGCAGACAAATACACCGAATTGGCGCCCGACTTGCTCCTGGTGCATGAAAGCCAGACTTTGGGGGAGTTTTACGGCAGCCGGCTTTCCAGCCAGGTGGGGGACTGGTTGTCCGGGATGGGGTTCAGCATGCTGATCCCTGAGATCCACGCCCTGACCGGCACCTCCGCCCGCAGCGCCATCTTGTTGCGCGGCATCGACCTGGGCCAATATACCCGCCTGGAAAGCTTCTCCATCCTTGAGGGTCGCCGCCTGCAGCCGGGTGATCCGCCCCGCCAGGCGATGATCGGCTGGCGTCTGGCCCGCAGCCGGGATCTAAAAGTAGGCGATGTAATCTCCCTGCGCGGCCGGAATTTTGACATCCTGGGGATTTTCCAGAATGGTACTTATATGGACAACCAGGCCTGGATATCGCTGGCAGATGCGCAGGCGCTGTTGGGCTGGGGCCAGGATGTTTCCATATATATCATTCCGGATGGCTGCTTCCTGCATGAAGGCCAGCAGCTTCCCAATGGCATCTCCGTCTCGCGCAAGGGCGCCAGCCTCAAATTCGTTGCCGCTCAGCTCCAACCCATCCTCGACCTGCTGCGTATCGTGGTGGCTGCGCTAGGGATCGCAACCGCCCTGGCCCTCACCAACACCCTCTGGCGGCTGGCCTGGCGGCGCCGGCGTTCGCTGGCCATCCTGCGCACCACCGGTTTCCCAACTTTTTCCCTGGTGGGCTATCTCCTGGCGCAGGCCGGCGGCATCACCCTGCTGGGAGTCTTCCTGGGCGGCCTTTTCACATTCTTATTTATAATCAGTGTGAAGTTCGCTTTCCCCAGTTTTACGATCGTTCCCCGGCTGGAGTTCCAAACGGCCGTCTCCAGCCTGGAATGGATTGGCCTTCTGACGTTGGCCGGCAGCCTGCTCCCGGCCTGGTGGTTGAGCCGTTTGAACCTGGCTCAGCTTTTGCATTCCGAATGATACATAGAAGGAGAATAAATGAATAAAAAAGTGCTGTTTCTTCTTTCCATCCTGGTGATGCTGGCGCTGGCCTGCAACCTGACCTCCCTTCCGGGTGCCACCCAGGCGCCCGCTAATGACTCACAAGTCCCCGGCACCACGCCGCAGGGCGGCGGAAACCAGCCCGGGGGCAATCCTCAACCCGCCGGTACGCCGCCTGCCAATCCGGTCAGCATCAACGACGGCCTGGGGAGCTTGAACAGCTACGTGATGACGGTCGCGTTCAATACCGCCGGTCCGGACCCGGCTGAGTCGAGTTCAACCTTGATGTCGATCCAGCATTCCAAAGACCTGGATGCCACGCATACGAACCTGAATATGACCACCGTTAAGGCCGATGGGAGTGCTCCAAGCGACAATACCAGCGATATTTACAGTATCGGTAACGATCAATGCTCGGGTTCCGGCGCTGATTGGAGCTGGACGAGTTATTCCCCGGATCAGGCTGAAATGCAGGGTCTGTTCAAGAACATGATTGGCCTGACTCCCTTGGTCGAAAATCCAACCTTCGTAGGCGAGGAGCTTGTCAACAAGGTCCCAACCAATCACTTCACCTTCAAGGTCTCCGGGCTGGGTGTTCAATCCGGCGCTCAGGTGAATGTTAACCAGGGTGATTACTGGCTGGCTGTGGATGGACAATATATTGTCCAATATAAACTCGTGATCGAAGAAAGCACGGATCCCCAAAAAGTGCTGCACACGGAAATTTCCATAAATTTGAATGAAATTAACCAGCCGGTCGATATCTCGTTCCCCCAGGGCTGCCTGGAGGCGTCGAAGGTGACCCCCACTCCCTGACCCGCTTTTTGATCTGTTTACCGGACTCCGAAGTCTTCGCGCAGCACCCTTTAGGCCCAGACTTCGGGCTGCTTATCGGACTCCGAAGTCTCCGACTTCGGGTTCTCCAACATCGGGCCTTCCGGCTTCAGGTTCTCCGACTTGGATCTACATACCGGACTCCGAAGTCTCTGACTTCGGGTTCTCCGACTTCGGAGTCCGCCTCCTCTGCATGCTCAGGATCCCGACCAGGCTTCCCGCCGCGATCAAAATCCCCAATGGCAGCAGCAATTGGTTGGGCGAAAGGTTGATCTGCGGCGTGAAATTACGAATGCCGCCCCCCACGCTTGCCAGGACAACCATCCAAATAGTCAACGGAAAGACTATTCCCAGGAGAAATTTTCCGACCGGCATCTTCAGAGTACCGGCAACAATGGAAGTCGGTACCATCAACCCCGGGATCGAACGCCCTAGCGCGATTGTTAAGGAAGAGTGTCTCTTAATCGTACTCCCGGCTTTTTCCATGGATTCCGGGCTGAACTTTGTGTAACGCTTGATCTTTGCCAGGAGTTTCGTTCCCCCAAACCTGGCCAGGCAGTAGATCAAATACGCCCCGCATAAACTCCCCGCAAATGTGGACAGGATGATTCCAGTGCCAAAAAGGATTCCGCCGCGCCCGATCTGATACCCGGCGTAGACCAGCAGGCTCTGCGATAAACCCGGCGAGGGGATGCCGATTTCTTTAAGGGCTTGAGCGAGGAAGGCCAAAACAAGGATTGCAATGATAACGGGCGCCTGCTCAATATTGGCTGGCATAATAGTGGATTATATCAAGGCATGGTAAAATTTTCTCCCAATCCCATTTATTAGAGACCCCATGAATTACTCCGAAACCATTTCTTCCCAACTGCATGTTAAAGCTTCCCAGGTGGAGGCCACCATTCGCCTGCTCGATGAGGGCAAC
>JADGQB010000352.1 GCA_017882145.1 Anaerolineales bacterium | reverse complement strand
TGCCACTTGGATCTTTTTGCTCGGGCTGGGCCTTTGGGCGCGTTTCGGCGGTTGGTGGCAGGAACTGTTGGGCGGTCTGCGGCGGGGCGGCTGGCTCACAGTCGGGCTGGTGGCGCTGTTGGGCATCTTCGGTGCGACTAGCTTCTGGCAGTTCTTTACGCTTTTTCATGACCTCTTCTTTTCGGCCGGTTCATGGCAGTTCTTTTATTCCGACACACTCATCCGCTTGTTCCCGCTGCCTTTCTGGGAGGCTGCGTTCCTTTTTGCGGGCGTGCTGGACGTTGTGTGCGGGTTGGCCCTCGGGTTGGGCTTGCGCCGGAAATCAAAATGAGCGCATATTAGCGGTGATATAATTCCAAACAACTTATTGGAGGCACAATGGCCGATTATCATTCTCGTGGAAAGACTACCCTGACCCCGGATGTGCTCCTGACCATCGCCCGCATGGCGGCCCTGGAGGTCGAAGGTGTCAAGTGCATGGCACACGTTAAGGGCAGCGTAAACAACCTTTTCGGACGCGGCCTGGAAGGCGTCCGGATGGTGGTTGAAGATAATATTGTGCTCGTGGACCTTTACCTGGAGCTGGCCAGCGACGTAAATATCCGAGAAGTCAGCCGCAATGTCCAGCAGGCGGTGACACGCTCCATCGTCGAAATGACCGGGTTGGAGGTTGGGCATGTCAATATTCATATCGAGGATATTGATTACAAGCCTGAGGAATAGCACTTGAGGAACAGCACTTTATGAAAGCCCGCACCAGGGCACGTGGAATTGCCCTGCAAGCACTTTACGAAATTGATCTGGTGGGCCATCCGCCGGCAGAGGTTTTGCAGGAACGCCTGACGGAGGAGCCGCAGACTGAAGAACTGGCAGAATTTACGCGCCAGATCCTGTTTGGGGTGCTGCCCCTGCGGGAGCTTCTGGACTTGGTGCTTGCCCGCTATGCGCCCGAATGGCCCCTGGACCAGATCGCGGCCGTCGACCGGAACATCTTGCGGATTGCCGCCTGGGAGTTCGCTGCCAAGCAGGGTACACCGGTCAAGGTGGCAATCAATGAAGCGGTGGAACTGGCCAAGGCCTTTGGCTCGGATAGCGCCCCGCGCTTTGTGAATGGGGTCCTGGGCAGCCTGGCCGACCACGAAAATGAAGTCGTGCAGTTTTTGCACTCCAAGCAAGCCAGCCAGTAAATAATTTCTTTCCCGGCGTCTCGAGGAGGGGTATGCGTACGAAATTTGTCAGTCAAGCAACCCATGGATTACTTGCCCTGGCAAGCGTATTTGTGCTGGCACTGAACGGCTGCACATTCACGCTGCTGAATATCCCGGGAGTTAACACTCCAACCGCCGCACCCACCATCCCTGCCGGGCCAACCTCCGCTCCGCAGCCTTCCGCAGCAATTACTTTCAAAGTAACCTTGCCAGCTCCGCTCCTGCAGGGGGAAGTGCTCTACCTGTCCGTCCTGGATGAAGTTACCGGGCTCGGACTGAACCCGACCAATTACGCCATGCAAGGCATGGATACGCTGCACTACACCGTAAACGTTCCTTTTGCGATCGACAGCGTCGTTAAATACCGTTACATGCGCCAGTCGAGCTTACCGACCCTGGAAGACGACTCGGCCGATAAGGCGGTACGTTATCGTATGTACCAGGTCACGGGCTCCGGTGCCGTGGAAGATGTGGTTTCGGCGTGGGCGGATGGCAAATTCAACAGCCCGGCGGGGCGTATGACCGGTCAGATCATCGATTCCGGCACTCTCAATCCTATTCCAAATATCCTGATCGCAGCCGGTGGCCAGCAGGCGCTGACCGACTCGAACGGCAGGTTCTTCCTGGAAGGCCTGCCGGTTGGCACGCACAACCTGGTGGCCTATGCCATTGACGGCGCTTACCAGACGTTCCAGCAGGGCGCCCGCGTGGAGGTTGCAAAAACCACACAGGTGAATCTTTCGCTGTTACCTGCCAAGATGGTCAACGTGGTCTTTACTGTAACGGTACCCGCCACCAGCTTTCAAAACCTGCCGATCCGCCTGGCGGGTAACCTGCTGCAGTTGGGGGATGTATTTGGTGACCTGCAAGGCGGCCTGAGTACGGTGGCTTCGCGTATGCCGCTGCTGACTCCCATGCCGGATGGCCGCTACACCACCACGCTGGCCTTGCCGGTTGGGGCGGATATCCATTACAAATACACCCTGGGGGATGGGTTCTGGAATGCCGAACATGGCTCGGGCGGTGTATTTATCGTCCGGCAGCTGGTTGTCCCGGCCTCGCCGAACCCGCTCCAGGTGACGGATTTGGTCCAGACCTGGCAGGCCGGGCCCTCCTCGCCGATATTATTCGAAGTTAACGTTCCGGCAGATACCCCGGTCAGCGACATTGTTTCCATCCAGTTCAATCCTTATGGCTGGACCGAACCTCTGCCAATGTGGCCGCGCGGCAACAACCAATGGATCTACGAACTCTACAGCCCGCTCAACATGCTGGGCAATTTTGAATACCGCTATTGCCGCAATGACCAGTGCGGGGTGGCTGACGACGTAATGACCGGTTCCGGCAAGCATGGGCGTCCGGTTTCCACCAGCCTGGTCCCGGAGGATTTACAGGATGATGTGACCGGTTGGACCTGGCTCCAGCCCCTGCCTACATCTGCACTGGTTGGCCAGCCGGCTACGGCGCGCCCGGCCGGGTTCTGGTCGGGGGTGGAGTTCCTGGCGGAGTATGACCCAACCTGGCAAGCCTGGATGCCGCAGGCCATCCAGGATATCAAAGGTCGTTACGCCGACTGGATGGTATTGACGCCTTCCTGGAGCGTTAGCCGGACCAGCCCGTTCGTTTTTGCGCCGGTGCCCGGGTCCGACCCGCTGTGGGCCGACAACCTGGATACCATCAGTCACGCCCGCGCCTCCAACCTGAGTGTGGCGCTGTTCCCGGCGGTGAATTTGCCCGGGGATATGGCGGAGTGGTGGAAATCGGCGCCCCGTGATGCGGCCTGGTGGGATACCTGGTTCAACCGTTATGCAGCCTTTGCGGTCTACCATGCCGACCTGGCGGCGAAAGCCGGAGCGCAGGCACTGATCCTGGGCGGCGACTGGGTGGCTCCGGCCTTGCCGGGCGGCCAGGTCGACGGAAATGATTCGGGGGTGCCGCTGGATGCGGAGACGCGCTGGAAAGCGATCCTGGCGGATGTGCACAAACGTTTCGAAGGCCAGGTGCTGTGGGCGGTGACCTATCCCGGCGGCCTGGAATCCAGCATGCCGGCGTTTACGGACAGCCTGGATGGTATTTACCTGCTGTGGACTGCGCCATTGAGCGGCGCCAGCGTGGATGATCTGAAAGCTTCGGCCGGGCAGTTGCTGGATCAAGATATCCAGCCTCTCCAGGCAAAGCTGGGGAAACCGGTCATACTGGCGGCTGCCTATGCTTCGGCGAACGACGCAGCCAAGGCGGAGATCCCGGCCCATTGGCTCTTCCAGCCGGGGGCAGTCCAATTCCCGGTTAATTTGCAGGCCCAGGCGGACATCTACCAGGCGTTGATGATGGCAGTAAACGAACGCGCCTGGCTGGGTGGTTTCGTCAGCCGTGGCTATTACCCACCGGTGGCCTTGCAGGATGCTTCGGCCTCGGTGCACGGGAAACCGGCTGAGGATGTGCTGTGGTACTGGTTCGGCAGGTTTACGGGAGCGACCCAGTAGGGCATTCCTGGTGTTTTTTGATGTATCCAAAGGTCTCCTGATCCGGGGGACCTTTTGTTATGGCTCATCTTTATTTGGCAGAACCGCACCCGGTTGTATTTGCAATTTCTGCGTGCTACAATAATTCTGATCGCAAGCTCCAATTAAACAAAAACGGACGCATTATTCCAAGATTTTAGCAACGTCGCTAAAAATACAAACATTGATGTCTTGGTGAACATCCAGCGAAACCTGCCGTTATGGGTCTGGTTTCGTTTTTTATTAGATAAGAAAGGAGATTGGAATGCCAACAAAAGCAAAAGCCAAATTCGATGTTT